>WFOZ01000482.1 GCA_015487825.1 Planctomycetaceae bacterium | reverse complement strand
CGATAAGCCCGCCTGTGAGCGCAGCTCAACGTCATTCACGCAATGATTGGGAAACTAATACGCGTTCATTATATCTGGCGCGTTCTCTTCCAACCATATCTGCTGGCAAAGCAGTGTAAATATTGTATACGAGTGATCAGCGGTACCTCTTTTCTGCTCTTCAATGAGACGTTTCACTGCCAGTGGGCAGAAAATACCCTGCCGTTTAATACGCCTTTCATCCAGATACTCGTCCATCATCTCGCTACCATTTTGTAACCAAGCACGAAGCGGCAGTCCAAATCCAGCCTTTTCTCGATAGACGATTTCTTTGGGAAGATAGGGCTCCATGGCCTTCTTAAAAATATACTTTCCCTGATTTCCTTTTAGCTTCAATCTGACCGGAATCGCATTTGCGATTCGCACAAAATCAAAATCCAGAAAAGGAACTCTTGCCTCAACCCCTACAGCCATACTCATACGATCGGTATAACACAGATTAAGTGACATTAAGTCATAATGCTGGTCAATCTTCATCATGGAGGTAACAATATCCTTATCAGAATAAGCATCAAACAATGCCTCAAATCTGTCTCCACCAGACCAAGGAGAAGCATCAATCAATAACTCCGCAATTGTCTGAGGGGATGTCCAAGTGTACATGCTTAACAACCTGGCCGTAGGTGATTGATTCGCCAAATGAGCGAGACGAGCCATGCGTCTGCTTACTGCATTATACCGCGCTGGCAGCCGATGTGATGCTATTCGGACCAGCGCCGCAAGCGCTGATCGTAGAAAAGACGGTAAGTTATGCAATAGCCTCTCTGCTTGGTAGCGGCGATATCCCCCCAAGTATTCATCTGCGCCCTGCCCTGAAAGCATGACCTTAACCCCGGATTTACGCGCACCTTCAGAAATAATGTAAGTGTTTATGGCAGCGGGATCAGTAAAACCATCTTCCATAAACCGGATAACATCTGGGAGAAGAGACATAAAATCCTGCTTGGCTGGAATGATGTTCAGCTTCAGCCCCAAACGCTCTGACATAAGGCGTGCATAATACAGATCATCACTTTGTGCGTCGTTTTTCCGATCCATGTCAGAAAAAGCAATGGTGTAGGCATCTTTGATATTGGCCCCACAGCGCATTGCCTGCTGTGCTACCGCCGATGAATCCAACCCGCCACTGAGAAAAAGGGAGACCGGAACATCCGCTATAATCTGTCGTTCCACAGCCTCACCAAAAACTGAACGCAGTTTTTCAACAGCTTCGCCTTCGGTTGGCACTTCGATCGGCTCGTACAGATGGGTAAAGAGCCTTTGACGACCCACCTGTTTTCCGTCTTGATAAGTGTAACAAACACCTGGCTCCACCTTGCGAAACTCATGATACATGGTAAGCGGTTCCGGCACATACATAAAAGCAATCTGATCGGCCAGGGATTCCAGACGCAACGTACGCTTTAGGTTTGGGAGCGCCAACAACCCTTTTAGTTCCGAACAGAAAAATACGCTATTCTGCTGTTCAGTGATGAACAGCGGCTTGATTCCGATTGGGTCACGCAAAACATGCAACAGCCGCTCCTTCTTATCATATATAGCTAAGGCAAAAATACCATTAAGACGATTCAAGAAATCGACACCTTCTCGCGCGAACCCTTCCACAATCACTTCGGTATCAGTACCCGTTCTCCAGGCGATTGGGCCATAGCGATTGGCCAAATAGAATTGCAGTTCCCGATAGTTATAAACCTCACCATTGTAACTGATAACAAAACGACCGCGCGAATCCACCATCGGCTGATGGCCGGCATTTGATAGATCGAGTATTGAAAGACGAACATGCCCTAGATGGCAGTCATTCAGTTCCGATATATATACGCCACTGTCATCAGGGCCACGGTGTCTGATCTCTTCTAGCGACTTACTGAGAGAGAATTTGCCGTTTTTGCAAGAACTTATCGCAATGATCCCGCACATGTTATTGTATTCGAACGTTTTAAGTGAATACTCCACCGGCTAAAGCCGGTGGCTTCGGGTTACGGCTGAAAGCCGGATTGGTCGGCCGTTCGGCCGACTCTTACACAACATGGAAATCATCATCTGGCTCCGGCGGTGTCTGGTTCTTGATGTATTCCTTCCACACCTCATCTGTCACATTGCCACTGGTCGCAACCCAATACCCCCTCGCCCATAGATGTTGTCCCCAGTACTTCTTCCTTAGCACCTTATACTCC
>WFOZ01000481.1 GCA_015487825.1 Planctomycetaceae bacterium | reverse complement strand
ACCAAATGGTGCAGGCGCACCTCCTGAACTCCCCTGGTTAGCAGACATTTCAGGTGACATTGCTGCAGCTGCATCATCCCCAGGTGGAACAACGGCCCCTCCTGAACCACCCGCATTGCCTGCCATTTCCATCTCCATCTCTGCAGACATCGCCGCATCAGAGCCGGGAGGGACTGACTCTCCTGAACCACCTGCATTGCCTGCCATCTGCATTTCCATTTCTGCAGACATTCCGGCTGAGCCTCCCGATGCTCCCTGCCCTGAAGACGCGCCACCTGCACCCGATAATCCCCCGCCGGTAGGAACCGGGACAGCTGATCCTGTACCAGTAGAACCTGGCTGCCCAGAGTCTGAATTCATGGCAACCGTCTCAGAGCTACTGCTTCCACTTCCACCTGATCCACTAATCAGGAAGATGCCACTTGTCACCACAGCACTAAAAACTGCTCCGATAACAATCCCCAGAATCATTTGACTTGGATCGTTACTTGGCTGCGGTTGAGGTCTCTTTTTTTTAGCCATGGCTGTCTTACCCTGTAAAGTATCGAAATGAAAGTAGTGTCTTTTCAGACCTTAAATTGGAGGTTGTGTTTTGTTGGTCTGTGCTCCGTTGTCGCACTATCCGATGGTATCGACCCAAAATTAAGTACTGAAGACGCAGCAGTATGGTGCGGCAGAAATATCCGCAACATTGAATTCTGTTTAACTCTCAGCAATTTAACGAAAAGAATTCCGAATGGAACTACGCTGCCGTTAGATAAACATACATTTATGATCCACAGAAGATACCGAGTCTCAACTTTTCTTTCAAGAATAATCCCTCAATGTTCTTCTTCCCTGCAAAGATTCTCTTTTTAATTCCACAACAGAGCATAATCACAATCAAAGACTGAACCGACAGGATACATGACCACATTCCAAAGCAGTTCGAGTAAAACAACGCCATCGTACAGGAAGAACACCCCCTGCCAGAATAGCCTTAACTCGTTTCAAACAAACAGGTTACACAACACAATAGCACTACATCCTGAAAACATGAACAAGCTTTGAAGTTAATAGTGCCTTTTCAGGCCTTAAATTGGGGGTTGAGTTTTGTTGGCCCGTGCTCCGTTGTCGCACTATCCGATGGAATCGGCCCCAAATTAAGGTTCGAAGATGCAGTAGTACAAAAGTCTCATTTCTGCTTAAGAATCATCATTTTTACGAAGTGCTGCCAGAATATTGCTATCTTCGAGAGTCGTTGTATCCCCCGCTGTTTCTCGACCGGCTGCGATGTCTCTCAACAATCGGCGCATGATTTTTCCGGAACGTGTTTTGGGGAGTGCGGGAGCAAAACGAATCTGATCCGGCGTTGCGATCGCTCCAATCTGCTTTCGAACATGCGCGGTCAATTCCTTTTTCATTTCTGCGTTTGGTTCGCCACTTTTCAAAGTAACGAAACAGCAGATGCCTTCCCCTTTAAGGTCGTGTGGAAATCCAACCACGGCAGCTTCTGCAACTGCTTCGTGTGCAACAAGTGCTGACTCCACTTCCATCGTACTAAGGCGATGTCCGGAAACATTAAGGACATCATCAACGCGTCCCAGAATCCAGTAATAACCATCTTCATCAGTCCGAGCACCATCCCCGGCAAAATAGATTCCCTCGAACTTGGAGAAGTATGTTTCAACGAAACGATCGTGATCGCCATACAATGTTCGCAGCATATGCGGCCACGGCTGTGTCATCACTAACAATCCACCCTGATTGATTTCGAGCGCATTGCCCTGTTCATCAAAGATAGCGGGCACAACGCCAGGCAACGGCTTGGTGCAGCTTCCCGGTTTTGTTTCTGTCACACCAGGAACCGGGGTGAGCATGATGCCGCCCGTTTCCGTTTGCCACCAGGTATCGACAATCGGACAACGTTCGCCGCCTATTACTTCATGGTACCACATCCACGCTTCCGGATTGATCGGCTCGCCTACAGTGCCAAGCAAACGCAGACTGGATAGATCCGCTTTGCCTGGCCATTGATCTCCCCATTTCATAAAGGCTCGGATAGCAGTTGGAGCTGTGTAGAAAATGCTGACCTGATATTTCTCGACCAGTTCCCAGAACCGTCCTTCGTCAGGCCAGTTAGGAGCCCCTTCATACATAACAGAAGTTGCACCATTGGAAAGCGGGCCGTAAACAATATAGCTATGCCCGGTAATCCAGCCGATATCTGCAGTACACCAGTAGGTATCTTCATCACTTAAATCGAAAGTCCAGCGTGTTGTCATTGTCGTGCCAAGCATGTAGCCGGCTGTCGTGTGCAATACTCCTTTCGGCTTACCGGTACTGCCCGATGTATAAAGAATAAACAGCGGATGTTCGCTGTCGAGGGCAACGGCTTCGCAATCAGTAGATTCGTTTTCCATCAGCTCGTGCCACCAGTAATCCCGATCCGGCACCATCGTGACATCGGCTCCGGTCCGCTGATAAACAACCACTTTTTCTACAGAAGGAGATTTTTCGAGCGATTCATCCACAGCCGCTTTTAGGGGAACTTCTTTGCCTCGTCGCCAACCGGCATCAGCGGTGATGACAAGTTTCGCCTGGGCATCGTTATTGCGATCTGCAACGGCTTCTGCACTGAAGCCGGCAAAGATGATCGAATGCGTTGCTCCAATTCTCGCACAAGCCAGCATCGCGATAACCAGCTCTGGCACCATCGGCATGTAAATCGTCACTCGGTCACCAGTTTCAATGCCGAGTCGCTTCAGCACATTGGCGAACTTGCAAACTTCCCGATGCAAATCCTGATACCGCAGCACCCGCGTATCCCCTGGCTCCCCTTCCCAGATGATCGCAGCCTTGTTCGCATTCTTTTCCAGATGGCGATCCAGACACTGAACCGAAGCATTAATCTTTCCCCCTTCAAACCATTTCGTTTCTGGCATATCACCAGACATTACCGAAGTAAATGGCTCGAACCATTCCAGGTTTTCTTTCGCCAATTCACCCCAAAAACCGGCAGGATCATCCTTGGCACGATTCCACGCTGCTTCGTACTCTGCATTTGTTTTGAAGCTGACACGCGGCTTGAATTCTGCTGGAGGTGGGAAACGACGATCTTCCTGTAACACATTTTCGATGTTGCCGGGCTGTGTATCAGACATGTTGTACTCCAAAGAATGATCAGTTTTGAGGGAAGCATTACTTTCCCGATATTGCGATTGGTTTACCTTATTTCAATGAGTGTTGATGGTAAAACGCTTTCCCGCAAGAGTCAACGATTACAGCCCCCTGAAATTTGTCTCAATAAATCCGGCAGCCTCAAAATTGTTACTATCTTGAACAATCAGAATAAATTGACACGATGTATCGATTTCCTCTAGCAGTATGTGTAGATTTATAATGCATAAACGTGGAAGCATAGTTCGTATCGGGCAAATGAAAGCGACCCGGGAGTGCCAACCCCCAGGTGACCCCGCTAATTCATTGCCGGTGTCCAATTAGAATAGAAATTTACCCGGCGGTTAATACCTCCGACTTGCCAAGATCCTTTATTTTCAGGGAATTCCAATGAAACAACTTCTTTTCTGCTTTTTCCTTCTCACTCTTACTTTTTCCTATTCACCATCTGTTCGTGCAGAAGACAAACAACAGCAGCAAAACAAAACGCTGGATGCTCAGGTATCTGTCAAGCTTAACTATCTGCTTTATCTTCCCGAAGATTACGAGAAACAGGAAAGCTGGCCCGTTCTGTTATTTCTACATGGTTCCGGCGAGCGAGGCGATGATCTCGAAAAAGTGAAATTCCATGGACCACCCAAGTTAATCGAACAGGGCAAAGAATTTCCATTCATTGTTGTTTCGCCTCAATGTCCGGAAGGTTACTGGTGGGAACCGATAGAATTGATCGCGCTACTGGATGAAATCAGTTGTAAGTATAAAGTCGATAAAAACCGTCTTTACGTTACCGGGTTAAGCATGGGCGGATTTGGTTCCTGGAGACTGGCCGCTTACGCTCCAGAGCGGATCGCCGCGATTGCTCCCATTTGTGGCGGCGGGGAACCGTACTGGGCGAAACGCATTGGTCCCGTCCCCGTCTGGGCTTTTCATGGTGCCAAGGATAAGGGCGTTCCCCCGGAAAGATCTCAAGTGATGATTGATGCTTTGAACAAAGTGAAAGCAAATCCAAAGTTCAAAGCCGGCGACAATCCCACGCCCAAGATAACGATCTATCCGGAAGCCAAACATGATTCCTGGACCGAAACCTACAACAATCCGGAACTTTACAAATGGTTCTTGCAACAGAAAAAGAAGTAAGTAAGCCGTGAACTTTTACCTCAAGTGAACTGTCTTACTGTTACTTCTCAATATGGCTGCTGCATAGGTTAATTGGATATTTCAATATGATTCTTGGTATCGATCTGGGAACAACGAATTCCCTTTGTGCTGTTTTTCAGGATGGAAAACCGGTCTTAATTCCGAATGCGCATGGTGAAATT
>WFOZ01000480.1 GCA_015487825.1 Planctomycetaceae bacterium | reverse complement strand
GTTCCTGGTGATGTGCTGCACTTTGATAGCCATCAGCAGTTTTTCACCCAGCGTTGTAAAGGCTCAATCGGTTTTGAAATATCGATTCCGGCCTGAGCAAAAATTAAATTATGAGCTGAAGCAGACGCTCACCACAAAAACAGAAAATGCGGATCACGAAAGTAGAAATACCATTACCCAGCATTTGAATTTATCAACGGTCATCGAAAAAGTTTTACCTGATGGTTCTGCTCGTGTAAAAAAATCAATTGATCGCATTCGAATTAAAGCAACTCAACCGGGGAATAATGAAGGTTTAGAATACGATTCTGCCAGTAATAATGAAGTGACAGGCCAGTTTGCGATGATCGTGAAATCGATGTCAATGCTTGTCGGGCAGGATATTGTAATGACCGTTTCACCACAGGGGGAATCAAGCAATGTGATTATTCCGCAAGCTCTGATCAAACGATTTTCCTCACCGGCTGCACAAATGGGGGGAGTCAATTCACCTGAAGGCGTCAAGAAAATGATGTCTCAGGGGAGTGTTATTTTTCCAGAGAAATCACTTTCTGCTGGTGATGAGTGGAAACGGGAACTGACAACCGAGTTGCCATTTGGCATGATGAAATCACTGATTGTCTTCACCTATTCCGGGCAAACCAAAGACGGATTACATCGCATTGATGCCAGGACAACAATTACGATCGAACCGAACGCGAATCTTCCCTTTCAGATTAAAATGACCGAATCGCAGGGCCGGGGCGTTTACATGTTCGATGCCAGACGTGGCCTTATTATTGCCAGCGGATTGAAGCAGGTGATGAACATGGAAATTCAGGCAGCTGGTCAGAACACTAAGCAATCTGTTACCACCGACATTTCCATGAGACTGGTCGAAGCAGCCTCCAACGTTTCTGTACAGAAATGAAAGTGAAGAAGCCTTACCGGTCGCTGCAGGTTTTTCTTGGTGGCTATATAATTAATGGTCTACCTTGACGAAAAGGTGGCTGTCTGTTTTCATGGTGTGTCTTGTTGACACAATAATGGGAACGACTGCATCTTCAATTCTTAATTTTGGGGTTGGTGCAATCAAATCGTGCAATAGCAAAGCACGAACCATGAAAAAACAACTCCCAATTTAAGAAGGTGCTACTGCATGATTCGGGTATTGCTGATTGCTGTGATACTTCTTTTCTCTGCCGCCGGTTCTGTGCGGTCGGCAGATTATGTTGTGCTGAAACCACCGGCTTCGCTCAAGCTTGATCCGTTTTACAAAAAGTATGTGAATGCCAGCGGCTATCCGATAGTAAGTTCAAGTAAAGTGAACGACTATGCGTTGAAAGAAGCCGCTTTCCTTGTCGATTTGATGCTTGCCGAACGTCCTGATGTTCGCAAAGCAATGGTGGAAAGTGGATCGCGACTTATCATTATGGCCCATGATGAATTTACATCTGATGTGCCGGAACATTCACACCTGAAACCTCGCGATTATTGGGATGCTCGTGCCCGGGGACTGGGTGGTTCGAAAACAGATCCCGTCTGTTCCTGTGGCGAGGAAAATCTGCTTGCCTTCAAAGGAGACCCGTATTCGGCAGAGAACATTCTCATTCACGAATTCGCACACAATATTCACCTGCGAGGCATGGTCAATATCGATCCGACATTTGATAGACGTTTAAGAGAAGCATACCAGCGTGCTCTGAAGCAGGGGTTGTGGAAAGGGAAGTATGCTTCGACAACTTACGCTGAATACTTCGCCGAGGGAACGCAATCGTGGTTTAATAATAATCGGGAAAATGATCACGATCACAACCATGTTAATACCCGAAAAGAGCTCAAAGAATATGATCCTGCTCTGGCGAAATTGTGTGAAGAAGTTTTTGGAAAAACAGAATTGATCTACACGAAACCGACGACTCGTTTGAGAAATCACATGAAAGGTTACGATCCCTTAAAATCGCCTGCTTTTATCTGGCCGGAGCGTCTGAAAACAGCCCAAAAATTAATACACGCCGAGGCAGTAAAACGAAGTAACGCGAAGCAGGAACAATAGGTACATGAAAATTACCGGTTTCAAGGTTTATCAGGTTGCTCTTCCGCTTCTTGAAGGCAATTACAGTTGGTCACAAGGGAAGAGTGTCGATGTTTTTGACTCAACCGTTGTGCAGGTTGATACCGATGCAACTCTCACCGGCTTCGGAGAAGTCTGCCCTCTGGGACCGATTTATCTTCCAGCGTATGCAGCCGGTGCAAGAGCCGGAATTTACGAAATCGCACCACAGCTGCTCGGTGATGATCCAACACAGTTACAAGCCCTCAACGCGAAAATGGATCGGGTAATGAAAGGGCATCCCTATGTGAAATCAGCTATCGACATGGCTTGCTGGGATATCCTGGGCAAGGCCGCCCAAATGCCGGTGTGCCATTTACTGGGAGGCCGATATGGTGAAGATGTTATTTTGTATCGAGCCATTTCCCAACGCCCCGCAGAGGAGATGGCTCGCAATGTTGCAGAATATCGAAGCGAAGGATATCGGCGGTTTCAACTGAAAGTGGGCGGGAACCCGAATGACGATATAGAACGAATTCGTGCAACTCGTAGTGTTCTTGAGCCGGGCGACAAACTAATTGCAGATGCCAATACCGGCTGGCTGATGCATGAAGCGATGCGCGTCGTTAATGCCGTTCGAGACGTCGATGTTTATATCGAACAACCATGTACCACTTACGAGCAGTGCCTGAGTATTCGCCGGAATACGAATTTACCTTTTGTGCTTGATGAAGTAATTGATTCAATCGATGCGATTCTGAAAGGGGCTTCTGATCATGCGATGGATGTTGTCAATATTAAGATCAGCAAGTTTGGCGGATTGACAAAAGCAAAGCAGGCTCGCGATCTTTGTGTATCACTCGGTATCGCGATGACGCTGGAAGACAGTTGGGGAGGCGACATCATCACGGCTGCCATTTCACACCTGGCTCATAGTACGCCGACAGAGTTTTTGTTTACTTCGACCGATTTCAACAGCTATGTCACGAAATCGATTGCAAGCGGTGCACCACAACGTATTAACGGCCGGATGTCTGCCTCCACGGAACCTGGACTTGGCATCTCGCCGGATTTTGATATTCTCGGCGATCCGATTTGGAGTTGCCCTTAAAAAAGTTGTTCATCGATTTTTAGATTTAAAAACCTGACCGATTAGAATGGCCACCATGGATTCAACTGTTTTCAGTGGATGTATTCCGGCGATCATGACTCCCTGTTTCCCGGATAGAACGCCGAATTATCCTGCATTGGTATCAAAGGCAGAATCGTTGATTGAAGCAGGAATGCGAGCTGTTGTCTATTGCGGTTCGATGGGCGATTGGCCACTGCTTTCAGATCAGCAGCGACAGGAAGGAGTCCGGCGACTTTGTGAAGCGGGCGTACCGGTCATTGTCGGCACGGGTTCTCAAAGTCCGAAGCAGGCGGCAGAACATGCCTCCCACGCACAGAAAGTGGGTGCAAAGGGTCTGATGATCATTCCCAGGCTGCTTTCGCGAGGAACCTCCCCCGCTGCTCAACGAGTACATTTTTCGGGCGTGTTAAATGCTGCCCCCGATTTGCCATCCGTTATCTACAACAGTCCCTATTATGGATTTGAAACCAGGGCTGATTTATTCTTCGAGCTGCGAAATGAATTCCCCAATCTGGTCGGCTTCAAGGAATTTGGAGGAGAAGAAGCCCTCAGTTATGCAGCCGAGCATATTACGCATGCTGATGATAATGTGCTGTTGATGGCAGGTGTTGATACGCAGGTATTTCATGGAATTGTAAACTGTGGAGCAATTGGTGCCATCACCGGCATCGGCAATTGCCTTCCGGAACCGATTCTAAAACTGGTGGAACTATGCAAACTTGCTGCCACCGGTGATGCACAGGCAAGAGTTCTTGCTGCAGAACTGGATCGTGCTTTACAGGTGCTTTCGAAATTCGACGAAGGACCTGACCTGGTTCTGTATTACAAATATCTACTGGTATTATTAGGTGATACAGATTATGAACTGCACTTCAATGAAAAGGATGAACTGAGCAGCAGTCAGAAAAAATTTGCAGAATCTCAACTAAAACTCTTCCAGAGTTGGTGGGCAGACTGGCCCGGAAAAATATAAAGATTGTGATTCATCCGGATAAAACGAGCTTTGCCAGAACAGCCTTAGCCCGATTCATAAACACAAATCAAATGATTTCATTTTTCAACATTGTCTAACTGGACAGCACCAGGTTCTATTTAAGAATTGATGTAACTCCTGAAATAGCTTGATGTTACTTCCTCGCCCCCAAGGTCCATCTTGGGAGCGCAAGGAACTGAAGCTCCTGCTTCACGTCGGCTAAAAATCATCCTGACTCTACTGGATTCTATGTGCAGCCGGTTTGAGTGATCGAAAATCGTTTTGCACTAAGTAATTACTGTCGAGTCGTTACTATTCAGCTTTGGC
>WFOZ01000479.1 GCA_015487825.1 Planctomycetaceae bacterium | reverse complement strand
GCGTCAGATGTGTATAAGAGACAGCAGAAACAAGACAAATTAAAACAGGTCGTTGCGATTCCTGCTGATCTCTTCGAATTCATTTGCCACGTGCATGAGATGATTGAAACCAATGACGAATCTGCTTTCATCGAATCCGATGATTTAATTCAATGTGAAGTTGCCTATAGTGGTTTGATTGAGCAGGGAGGCATCCGGTACGGTTTTACGTACTTTCCCAAACAGGGAATACGCCAGAAGTGGGAATTCGAGCTAGACATTGTCGATATCGCTAACATCTCCGAGGAAGTAACAACGACTTTGGTATTGTGGGGCTGCAAAGATGCTAACTGCTGTAGCATGTTCTCTGATCCCGAAGATACATGTTTCTATTGTGACTACATTGATGACGCGAGTGTCCCTGATTAAGTGATTAACAAGAGTGGCGTACCGGGCAGCCAGGCACCTGATAAAACAGAGGACTGCTTTCAAATTCGATTTCCAGAATTGCTGATGTCCACAACATCAAAGTATAAAGGCAAAAATTAGCCTGCAATCAATATCAGGCACAGCCTGAGCTACCCGGTTTCACTCCCGTGGTTGCCGGAAGGGCTCTCGGGGGAGGAAGTTTTCTCTGAGGTGTTTGAAGCGTTTTTTCCAGTCGGCTCGTTGTTCCTCATTCAGTTCTTCTGCAATTTTATCACCAAATTCGTCCATTTGAGAACGAATTCGCGGGTGGACTTCCTGGCCTATTTTTTCCAGTGTTTCAAAATGATCGCGCACAATTTTTTCGAGGTTGTTTTGTTGCTGCTGTGTTAAATCGTACTTTGAATTAAATCGAGTCATCACCCGCTGTGTGGCAACTTCCGGCTGGAACTGAAAGCTGTTGAATGTATGCCTGATAAAGCTGAGTGTCACAACGACACCGATCACGATGCCGCATAGCAGAATCACCAGTGACAAAAACAACTTCATCAACCATCGCGATTTGCGTTTGCCTACCGGTTCAATTTGACCGGCTAATGCCTTGTCGGTAACATCAGTATGATTCAATTCATTCATGGGAACAGAGTCTCCGACTGGACGATTTCCATCGCCGGGTGATTGATGATCATGAGGGAATCGAAACTGTAAAACAGGGCGATACAAGCTGCGGTGAGCGAAACGGCGGTGAAGCAGAGCATCATGTAATCAACCGGTTCCTGTTTCGGTTTTATCGCCTGAGTACGCAGCGTCTGCAGCACCAAAGCGGTGACATCGACCGGCGGGCTCGAATCCGGGTTCACCTGCTTTGCCAGTTGTTCAAGTCGATCGTGGATCGTTCTGTTTTTCATCGGATTACTCTTGGAATTCTATACTGAATGGACGCCGTCTTCTGGGGGCTGCGCTGCGTCCCCAGCCACCCCTCAACCTGTTTTGATCTGCATTAGCGGACATTACGGACTATTTGCTTCAATCAATCGTTTTAATTTCTTTCTGGCCCGATATGCCTGCACCTTCGTCATGGTCACTGACCATCCCGTCAGTTTTGCGGCTTGTTCTATTGAACAATGTTCCCAATATAATAACGTCAACACCAGCCGATCCCGTGGCGGGAGTTGTTCCAATAAGGTTCGTAATGTTTCTGCGGCAGCGTGTTGCGAGTCTGCTTCGTTATCGAGAACAGCCAGCGATTCAATCACGTTCTGTGAAAGTGGTTTTTGTTTGCGGTGTTGATCTCGCTGCTTCCAGTATCGATACCCTTGCCGGGTGGCGATGGTTCGGAGCCAGGCTGCAAAAGAACCTTCAAATCGATATTTCGATAAATTGTAAAACGCTTCGACAAATACATTATGCACAAGTTCTTCGTGCTCGCCCACGTTGTTGGTAAACTTCCACATTCTGTTGGCGACAAAGTTTTGATGCCTTGCGATCAGTCTGGCAAAGGTATCTCCATCGCCCTGTAATATCAGGTTGATTTCTGCACGGTCCTGTTGGTCGATCATGGCATCCTGCGAGCTTTTATGTTTCTCGCTGAATGATGTCGCGAAGAATTGAACCTGCGCCATCGCACGAAAAAGCAATCCCGAAGCCTCAACCACGGGATTGCTCACTGCCAGTTCACTTTGTAG
>WFOZ01000478.1 GCA_015487825.1 Planctomycetaceae bacterium | reverse complement strand
GAATACTGATGATTCCCATTCAGAATCGCCGCCAGAGAATGAAGAAGCGAATCAGCTTGAACAGTTAACGACATCATGGAATGATTTGAGTCGCTTTGAACTTGCGAGACAGTTGATCACGGCCCCTAAAATTGGTTTGCTGGATCGGCTGGATAAAATTTCGACATCGCAATTGTTGATTTTTTCCCGGAAAACACGAGAGTTGGAATTTGATGAACTGGTTGGGGATCGAGAGATACTTTCCAGTCAGCTAATCCCTCAGGCGACATCGCTTACCGCGGTGCTTCAGGAAGCAGCCGCTCGTGAAAAATGTACCGCAGTGGTTCTGATTACCGATGGCGTCAACACGGATGATAATAACCCGCTGGAAGTTGCCAACGGGCTTTCCGGCATCTCCCGTCCGGTCTTCAGTATCCTGGCAGGATCGATTCGCCAGCCGATTGACCTGGCGATTGAATCGGTCGATCATCCGGAAACCGTCTACAAAAAAGATCAGCCGTTAATTCGGGTCCGCGTGGCAACGTTCGGTTATGAAGGACAACCAATTACCGTTTCGCTGAGTGATGTGACAACCGGGAATCGAATTACAAAACAGCTTGTGGGAGCAGAACGATATCTCGATGTTGAGTTCGATCTTCCCCTGGAAACACCCGGCCGGCAGCGGTTTATCGTTGAAGTTCAACCGGAAGGTACATTGACGAGTTCGACAAGGCGGGATTCTCAGAATCACGAAGAGTTGCGACTGGAAAACAATCAACAGGAATTTGGAATTTCGGTGATTGATGATACTTCGCATGTACTGCTGGTTGATGGCGAGGGACGTTGGGAGTTTCGGTTTCTCGAAGCGGCCTATCATCGCGATGATCGTGTCGATCTTAAAGCGGTTTTGTTCGATCAACCTTATCTGGGGTTATTGCCTCACACATTTTTCGATAGTTCGCTGCCCAAAACTGCTGCGGTTGGTAATGCTTTTGAAGATTTGGATTTAGTCATCTGGGGAGACGCCGATTCCCGTTCGGTTGATCAGAATCGCTGGGAAGATCTGGAAAAGTTTATTGCTGAAAAAGGGGGGACACTGGTAGTCACCGCAGGCAAACAGCACTTTTCCGATTTAATGCTCAATCCGATTATGAAAAAAATGTTGCCGATTGAAGGGTATCGAAAACTGACCAGTTCCCGTAAAGATATTGAAGAATCTCCCCGGATCCGCGGGTTTCATTTGCAATTAACGCCGCAGGGAAAACAGCATCCTTTAATGAGGCTCGATACCGATTCGCAAAAAAACGGTGAAATGTGGCGAAGGCTCCCCGGGCATTTCTGGGGATTGGAAGGTATCGCTAAGCCGGGAGCGATTGCCCTGGCTAAATCTGTTGGTGCCCATTCGATTTCAAAACAGACCGACCAGTCCGGAGTAATCGTTGTTCAGAATTACGGACTGGGCCGCGTGTTGTGGATAGGTGTGGAAAGCACCTGGCGCTGGCGATTTCGTCGCGGCGATAAAGATCATTATCGGTTCTGGGGACAGCTTTCCCGTTGGGCCGCAGAGATGCGTTCTTCAGCCGGTTCTGATGATGTTCGCTTTGGAACCGAATCGACTGAAATTCAGGTCGGAGAAGAAACGGTCGTTCGCGCCCGCTGGTCGCGTCGAGTCACACAGAATGTGGATGAGATACAGGCAACAGTCGAGGTCTATCCTGAAGATGAACATCAGACAGAACCACTGATGAGTTTTCCATTACAGGCCCTGGAAACCGAACCGCTGCTGCATGAAGCAAAGATACCGCCGTTGCCTGTAGGAGGCTATCGCCTGAGGCTGAAAGCAGCAGAAATTCCGTTGGGCCCAACGCCAATTGAAGCGAAATTGTTTGTAACGCCCCGTCGAAATGGCGAAACAAACCGGCTTTCTGCAGATCGGTCTTTGCTGGATCAATTCGCATCAATTACAGGAGGAGCGGTCTATTTGCCGCATCAGCTGGATGAACTGATGAAAAGGCTCAATCCGGAAACTCTTGTTCTGGAAGAAAAACATGACATTCCCCTCTGGAATCATTGGGGGATATTTGTGATGATTATATGTATCATGGCGGGGGAATGGTTATTACGAAAATGGTACGGGTTACCGTAAATGCACCGATCTCTCCAGAGTTATTCCGGCATTCGTTGTTTGGGCTTTTCATTTAGCAAAGGTATCTGACATGAGCAGACTATCGCTTTCTCAATCACAGGCGATGCAATCAATTGCGTTACCTGCTGATTTGCGCAAGGAACTTGCTCAACTTGACCGACGACTTCGCTGGGTAAACCTGGTAAAAGGGTGTGGCAGTTTGCTGTTTGTCACATTGGTTCTGTCTGCACTGTTTCTGATCATCGATTTCTTTGCGCCACTGCCGGGGCTGATTCGCTTCGGTTTTCTTGCGACGTTGACTATCACTATTACCTGGCTGTTTTATCATTGGCTTTTTGTCCCTTTGAGTCGCAAGCGGCGATGGGCAGAACTGGCGTTTCTTATTGATCGTTCCTTCCCCGCATTGCAGGAACGTGTCAGTTCAACGGTTGAACTTTCGATGCTTGACGAAGAACAGCGGCACCTCAGTTCTGAATTCATGATGAGCCGACTGCGTCACGAAACCGATAAGCGACTTTCGAGGGTCGATTTATGGGAGTGCCTTTCTCTGAACTCTATGGCCTACGCACTTGTCGCTGCCATTATTACCACGATTGTGCTTTCGACTCCTCTGCTCTTAAATTCAGGAGGCTATTCGCTACTTTGGCAGCGACTTCTCACTCCCTGGGCAAATTTGGATTCTGCAACCAATCTTACATTTGAAGTCGAGCAGGGCGACCGGACCGTCCCGCGAGGTGACGATGTTTTCATTCTCGCCAGGCCCGTGTGGAGATACCGTGAAGGAAAGATCCCACGTGAGATCAATTTAAGCTGGACCGATGAACGAGGCAAATCGGAATCGCGGGAGATGTCTTACGATATTCGAAAAGGAGCTTATGTCGGAAAAATCCCGCAGGTTCTTTCGCCGCTCACTTATGTACTGCATGGTTCGGGGGCGAGATCACGCACGTTTTCAATTCATGTTGCAGATCGTCCGCGCCTGGTCGATGTCCGTTTAATTATCGAACCGCCTGCTTACACCGGATTGAAAGCGACATCGAACGAAGGAGCGATGGGGACAATTCGGGCAGTGCAGGGCTCTCGTTTGATCGCAGAAATTTCTTTTGAGCATCCCGTCAAAAAAATTGAATGGCGCTGGAACACGCTGCGAGATCAACCGGCGAGCGAAGAGACTGGTGCAGAAAAAACTTCGAGTGAGGATAAGTCTGCTCAATCATCCACTCAGCAACAGTTCCCGAAAACTTATTTGCAGGGCGTTCTTTCATCTGATGGACTTTCTGCCCGTATCGAAGCTGTTGCAGATATGTCGGATTCGTTTCTCTTCAAGGCCGTCAGCTTCGATCAGCTTGAAAATATCAATGAGCCGGCAAGGATGATTCAGATTATTCCTGATCGTGCCCCTCAAATCGATATTTCAGGAGACAGAGACCCTGTGAAAGTTAGGCCGGATGACATTATTCCGATCGATCTTTCTGCGGAAGATGATTTTGGTCTGCGGGAAGTTCAGATTATTGTGGAACACCTCTCGGCTGGATTGGAGAGTCCTGAGATTTTGACTTGGAATTCTGAAAAAACAGGAGAAACAGCACGCGAAATTTACGATCATTTCGATCTCGACTTGTCCCAGTTTGATCTCAAGGGAGGGGATATTCTGGGGTATCGGGCCGTTGCTCGCGATGGCAGACCAATTCCGGAACCGAATGAGACATGGACCTCACGTCGAGTGGTAATGATCAGCAAAGATGTTGCTCCTCTGGCCGGGCAAATTGTGGAAGAGTTTTACGAGCAGATGCGCAGGCAGGTCGATGAAGTTAAAAGTGAGATGACAAAACTTCGCAGGAATGTCGAAGAACAACGCAGGGAACTCGACCCGAAACCACGCGATCTGGCCCGTGAAGCAGTTAAAGAGAAACGCCCGGAATGGCTCAAGGATGAATTGTCGCTTTCACTTAAGCTGGAAGAACTGACCCGCAGGCTTCGTCAACGGCCCATTACCGAGCAGCTTTCAAAACTGAACGCTGTTCCTGCTCAGAAACTTCTTGACGATGCTTCTCAGGAACTGGAAGATTTCAGGATCGATAATAAGTCGAACCCGATCGAAATGGTTCGTAACCATGAAAAATCGTTGCGTGATGCCGAGAATCTGCTGACTCGGTTAAAAAATCAGCTTGACGATGCAGAGCGAATTGAACAGGAACTGGTTAAAGTTCAGCAACTGGCTCGCCGGGCGAGAAAACTGGCCCAGGACGCGTCACAAATCAATCAGCCTGACCAAAATAAACAGGCAGCTGACCAGGCAACCTCTCAGAAAAACAGTCCCGCTTCTGATTCTTCCCCCGAACAGACTGCGGGCGAGAACTCTCAAAATGTTTCTGCACAGAAGTCTGCTGACAAACCAACGGAACAACCTGAAACTCCGCCGCTGGAAAAACTTCAGCAGGAACATGCTTCACTTTCTAAAGACCTGGAAGACCTTTTCAAGAGACGCCCTGAATTGATGCAGGCAGCCAAGAACGCGTTGCTGAGTGATTTAGCGGAAATTGCAGAGAACGCGGAGCAGTTGGCAAAGCAACAGGAATCTCTTGCAGAAAGTGCAGAGCAATCCCGTCAGGAAACATTACAACAGCAACAGGAGCTGGCGTTAAGACTGAAAGAAACAGAGAAGATTGCAGAAGAGCTGGCTGCAAAATCAGAAAAAGATTCTTCGAATTCTGCCGCTCCCGTTT
>WFOZ01000477.1 GCA_015487825.1 Planctomycetaceae bacterium | reverse complement strand
GGCTGCAAAAGTCTGGTTAATTTTGAGATCGTCCCTCAACCGCCGGAGAAAAGAGCCAGCGATAATCCCTGGCCGCAATGGCCGAAAATCTTCCGCACCGATTACGGTCACAAAGAAGCAGCAGCCCTGTTTGACTACTCCAGCGATACGAACAAAACACTGGAAAATGATCCACGAGAATACGCCATTCAAACTGTTGAATTTCTGGGTGATGATCAGGGAAATGTGCGAGGCATCAAAACTGTTCAACTCGACTGGTCTAAACCTGCAGAAAATGGTGCACCATTCACGCCGATTGAAGGAACTGAAAAAGAATGGCCAGCAGATCTGGTCTTCATGGCTCTTGGTTTCCGTGGCCCGGAACAAACACTCGTTGAACAATTAAAACTTGAAACAGACGGTCGCAGTAATTTCCAGGCTGAATATGGCGATTACGCCACGAATATTCATGGTGTTTTTGCAGCTGGAGATTGCAGACGCGGCCAAAGCTTAATCGTCTGGGCAATCAACGAAGGCCGTGAGGCGGCTCGGGAATGTGACCGTTACCTGATGGGATCGACACAACTTCCGTAATTATCTTATTTCCAGGCAAATAACCACTGAAAAATTGATCTTGACCTGATTGTCCGCAAAGAAGACACTCCCGCGAGTCAATCAATTCTTGGGTGGAATTTCTGTCACTCCACCTACCTTCTTTCATGATGCCAGGGGAGGGCAAGCATGAAGCGGTCTATTGCAGTTGCGGTTATTGCAGGGTATCTGGGGGTACTTAGCTGGGGAATTGTTTCCCATACGCTTTCGGTTGGCAATGTTTCTCATCCGGGAATGTTCTATGTTGTCTGGGACATGTTCTGTGGCTGGTCCGGCTACGAAAGCCGACAGCATCTTGTCGCAGAAGGTATCAGTGGGAAGCATTATCTTTTAACTCCCGCTCCCTGGGGTGAATTCCAGCCCTACGGCCCTGCCTACCGCCCTGATTACGATAATTACGCTGTGCATTCAGGAAGAATCGCTCGAAATGTGCTGCTGCACACAAAGCACGAACCTATTGCACGCGTCTATCTGATCGAGGAAAGCTGGTCAAAACGGTACAACATGCCGGATTACATCTGGAAATTGCAATTTGAAGAAAAGAAGGAACCGAAATCCTACTTTAACACTCGAATTGTTTACAACGAGCAATGCCAGCAGATTCAGTGGAACAGCAGTTTTACGACTGCAGTATACAACCGCGATTTAATGTCCGATCCCCGGTTGGCAAGATACAGACAGGAAGCGAAACCGTATTATGTGATCGCTCCCGGTCAGCTTCTTACACCAACCAGCAATCTGAAAACTCCCGAGTCCGATGAAGGTAGTAGTACCCCATCTCTACTTGGAAATTAAGTATAAATTGTAAGAGAATCAGGATTACGGGGAGCGTTTCAGTCTCCCCTCAGCGAGCCACGCTCAATCGAAGCAGACAGAAAACTCTGCTTACCTTTTGAATTATTTGATGCCCTGTCAGTAATTATCGGTTAACAGGAATAAAGTCATGGACACGACGAAGACAGAATCCAGGACAATCAGATCGCAGTGTGAGCAATTTTTCTTCCGTAAGGAAATCCCTTTCGGAATGGCTGCTTCTCGAATTGCGATTTCTTTTTTAATGCTGATCGTAATGGGGCGAAGCTGGCGGCATGTGCGGGAATTATATTCTGCAGATGGAGCCCCCGCTCCGCTGGCGGACAATTTCGGATTCTATAATTTTCTGCCGATCCTGCCCGCTACCTGGGCCGTTGCACTTTATACTCTCATGCTGCTGTTGCTGTTTACTTTAATGATCGGCTGGAAAACAAGAATTTCCGCCGTAGGAGTTTTGGTCCTGTTTACCTACTTCACATTGCAGGACTCGCTGAGCACGATGACGAAGTATTCGGTGCTCTCCACACATATTTTCTTCCTGCTTTCAATTTCAGCCTGTGGGGAAGTCTGGTCTGTGGATCGATACCTGAAATTAAAACGGAGGGGAGTCCCGCAACCACTTCGTTTTTTGAGCAACGCTCCGAAATCTGAAATCTGGCCGCAGCGTCTTCTTCAGATGTTTATCGGTATCGTTTATCTGGGAGCCGCGATCACGAAAATGCACACAGCTCCCTACTTTACCGGGGAACAACTTCGATTCTGGTTATTAACCAATGTCAATCATTCCAATCCGGTTGGCGAAGCAATGTCGGTCTTTCCCGCCATTTTTGTCGTGTTTGCCTACATCGCCATTATCTGGGAAGTCCTGTTTCTGTTTATCGTCTGGCATCGCGTCGGACGCTGGGCAATGCTGGGAACGGGAATCGTCTTTCACGCACTGACAACAATCACATTAGGATTGTATGTATTCCCGTTTGTCTGTTTCAGTATTTATTGTTCGTTTCTCACGACAGAGGATGTTATCTGGTGGCGGAAACAATTTACGAAACTGATTGGCTCGTTTAAACTTCCAGGCAACCTTCTCCACGCTCCCCGATCTGTTGCAGCAGCAATTACACGTGGTGCAGAGATGCTGGGAGATCGCGGTTTAGTCGCTGCCTTATCGGTTCTTGTTTGTGGCGCGGTCGTGCTGGAACGTTCCTTGGACGTGTATGGTCAATATTCAGCAACAGGCCCTTACGAATTACAGGCAATGGATGAAGCAACCTGGATGAAAATGAAAGTTAACGATACTGAAATCCGTGAACAGGATAAACTGCTTTCAATGGATATAGGCGAGTTTCTCATTGCCGGGCTGGTAACCGATATCCGCAAAAGCTTCAAGCAGGGAACACATTTATACGTCCAGGCTAATCTGGTTCCCCCCCATGGCGATTTGTATCTCGAATGCAATCTGCACGACACAAATGGAATTTGCGTCCAACAGGTAGGAAGAATCGTTACTCGCGACCAGCTTCGATATACATTCAGCTACAGCATCCCTGATGCACTCATGCCTGGTAAATACCAATTTGTTTTGCGTTCCAATGCGACAGAAATCGCCAGAAAAACGATTACGGTGCTTCCAAACAGTAACCAACCCAAGACAGTCGTACTTGGGAATTGAGGCGACAAGTTGAAATTCCCTTGGAAATCTGCAGCCCTGCTGCCTATAATGTCTCGCCCGGAGAGGTTGCGACTGCCTTCAATGTAATCAGGTGTGCCATTCTATAATGTCTCTTAACACACCCAAACACTATCAGGCGCCGTAACTCTTTTCACTTCAACGAATTATAACTGCCGAAGCAGTTGCATTAAATCCGAGACTATAGGTTTTTCTTTGAGGAGTTATCGAATCATGGCAGTGATTGTCACTGAAAAAGCAGCAAACGAAATTAAGCGAGTGCTTGGCGATCAGGCAGATGCTTCTGAAAAAGTCTTGCGAATTGGTGTCAAAGCCGGTGGTTGCAGTGGCTTCCAATATAATCTGGCTCTTGATGATAACGCTGATGAAGAGAAAGACGATATCTCTGAACAGCACGGTGTAAGAGTCGCTGTCGACAAGAAAAGCATGCTTTATCTCGATGGCACCACTGTTGATTACTACGATGGCCTCGATAAACGCGGTTTCTCTTTTGAGAATCCCAACGTTGTCAAAAGCTGTGGATGCGGCAGCAGCTTCCAGGCGTAATCATTCACTGTTGATAGAGCATAAACGGCTCTGCGAGAAATATCGCAGAGCCGTTTTTTTACAGACTTCGTAACTATTCAGCCACCCATCACTGAATAGTTACGTTGTTTGCAGGGTCCGCTACCCGCGGACCACGATGGGAAGGGGTCCTCCTGTTTCTGCGGTAGCCTGCAATAGCGGCCCCTACAAATTGTGTTCTTTTGAGTTAACAAAAGTCCTCTGGACAAAAAACTAATCGAAAAAGAGATTGTTGCTACCAGTTTGTAGATTGAAATCGCCTGTCTCGTTTATAGACTTATTGATCTTTATATACACTCTTCTGGCAGCGACAACTTCAGAGCTGTCAATCCCCTCTTTCTAAATGGCGGACGAAGAACATCCATGTTCCTGTTCTATGCCTAGGACCTGCTCGGGCAATTGACCCCACTGATTCATGATTTACGACTTTGCAACGATGCTTTATGGGCCTGGAGGATGATTTTATGTCTGGTAAAAAACTACGCTCATCTCGCCGCCGCAATAAACCGCAACGCTTCTCTTCGGTGGAGCAATGTGAACAGCGGGTTTTGCTGAGCGGACAGCCGTTAAATGCTCCTGTTGCCTCGTTTGACGGGACTGGAAATAACCTGACGAACCCCGACTGGGGAAGTATTGACGAACAATTACTGCGGCTGGTTGCCCCCGAATATGGCGATGGAATTTCCAGCCTGGCCGGAGCAGATCGTGCAAGCGCCCGCGAAGTAAGTAACGCGGTCTCTAATCAGAATGAACTGGTTGATAATGATCGTTATCTGACAGATATCGTCTGGCTCTGGGGACAGTTTATCGATCACGATATCGATCTGACTGAAGCAGGTGAGCCCCATGAACCAGCTCCCATCGATGTGCCGGCAGGAGATGAATATTTCGATCCTCTGGGAACCGGGGCGGTAACGATTGGACTGAATCGATCCAATTACGATGAGCAAACGGGAGATTCTGTTGCAAATCCCCGCCAGCAGATAAACCAGATCACGGCTTTCATTGATGGATCTGTTGTTTATGGTTCCGATCAAATTCGAGCGGATGCATTGCGAACAATGCAGGGGGGAAAACTGAAAACCAGCTCGGGAAACCTGCTCCCTTTCAATGAAGAAGGATTACCTAACGCAGGAGGAACCGGTGCGTCACTGTTTCTTGCCGGTGATGTTCGAGCCAATGAAAATGTTGCATTAACAGCGATGCAGACGCTATGGGTCCGAGAGCATAACCGACTGGCAGATGAAATCTCGCAAACAGATTCAAGTCTGAGTGATGAGGAAATTTATCAGCAGGCCAGAGCAATTGTGCGAGCTGAACTACAGGCAATTACTTTTAACGAGTATCTTCCTGCGTTATTGGGATATGGTGCAATTCCGGAATATCAGGGCTACGATTCTTCGGTGAACCCTGGAATTGCGAATATGTTTTCGACCGCTGCTTATCGATTTGGCCACAGTTTACTTCCCGAAACATTACAGCGGGCCAACCCGGATGGTTCTGTTGCCCAGGAAGGGAATCTGGCGCTGCGAGATGGTTTTTTCAATCCGGGTGAATTGATCGGTAACGATATCGGCAGTCTGCTGCAGGGAGCAACTTTACAAAAGGCTCAGGAACTTGATACACAGATTGTCGATGAAGTTCGCAATTTCCTGTTCGGGCCTCCCGGTGCAGGTGGGTTTGATCTGGCCTCTCTCAACATTCAACGAGGGCGAGATCACGGTTTACCCGATTACAATCAGGCTCGGGTTGGTCTTGGCCTGCCTCCCGTGAATAGTTTCAATGATATTTCGTCAGACCCGGATGTTGTCGCGGCACTTTCTTCGGTCTATGACGATGTCAATTCGATTGATCTCTGGGTCGGAATGCTGGCTGAAGACCATCTGACCGGTGCGAGTGTGGGCGAGTTAATGAGTACGGTTCTTGTAGATCAATTCACCAGATTGCGTGATGGAGATCGCTTCTGGTATCAGAATTTATTAAGCGGTCGAAAGCTTCGACGGATTGAACAGACATCGCTGGCTGATGTGATTGAACGAAATTCAGACGCAGCCAATCTGCAAAAGAATGTTTTCTACGACAAAGCTGTCATGTACTTCGAAATTCCGGGGAATCGCCGTCGTCAGGATTTCCGGATTCGTGTCCGAAATAATCAGATCCAGATTGTAGATAACCGAACTCGCCGCATTATGCTGCGCCGCTCCGTCAATCAGGTTGAGCAGGTTATTATTGTAGGGCGTGATCGTTTGCATGATCGTATTATTGTTGAAGGAAATGTAACAGCCAGAGCATTGCCCGGTGGAGTTGTCGCCTGGGGAGGATATGGCGGAAAAGATACATTCTATGTTGGTGGAACACGCAGAGGCGACAGGATGAATGTCTTCGCCAATAAAGTTTCACTCAATGGTAACAAGCTGATCAATCAAGGATTCGAGCGGACAATCATTGACGGAATGAATGGGAACGATCTTCTGGATGCTCGTGGAGATGAAGTTGACAGCCGCCTCAAATTGTGGGGAGGTCGCGGGGATGACATCCTGATTGGTTCTGCAGGAAATGATCGCCTCTACGGAAACGCCGGACGCGATCGACTTCACGGAAGAAACGGGCATGACTTTCTGGATGGAGGCAGAGGAAACGATCTGCTTTTCGGCAACCAGGGTAATGATGTACTTATGGGACGCCGGGGAAATGACCGCCTGTACGGTGGAGAGGGCTCAGATCGTATGTACGGTGGGCGGGGTTACGATATCCTTCAGCATAATCTTCTCAGAACTGTCTTCAGGCGAAGAAGTATCAATCGAAACAGAAGTTCCCGGTCCGGTTCGCAAGAAGAACTTGTTCAACGATTCCGGGCAGTTTCGCGAAAACAGTCCGGTCAAAGCGAACACTCCTTGAACCGGAGCAATTCCTCATTGGAAAAACAAACCAAACGGCCTGCTCCTTCTTCCGCAAATGCCAGTCCGGAGGAACTGCAAAATCTGGAGTTGCTGGGCCGTTCTGCTCTGAGATCGTTATTTTCGCAAACATAAAACGATGAAGATAACGTTAAGGGAATCGGCCGGTAATGCTACAGGCAGGAACAGTCCCTACTCTTAAATTTGTAAAATCATCGAATGAAAAACGAGTCGTATCGAGTAGTCAGTACGACTCGTTTTTTTTATTTCATTTATCTTGCCAAACTTCGCTTTCATAATTTTGGAGAAACACTACACTCACTCCCATCGGGGAATACCGATGCTATTTCAGGCAATAATTGGGTAAATAATCTCCATGTTTACGTGGTTCAGACCACATAAAATTTGAATTCCGAAAGACGAAGAAAAAGAACGATGGACGACAAGACAATTGTAATCATCAGCTTTGTGGCTGGCGTTGGGGCACTGGTTTTTGCTTTTATAAAATCGCAGTGGGTCAACCGCCAGGATCCGGGGAATGAGCGTATGCAGGAAATTGGAAAAGCTGTTCGCCTGGGGGCGATGGCTTTTTTGAAGCGGGAATACACGGTCCTGTCTGGTTTCGTTCTGATTGTAGCCGTCATACTCTATGCCACCTACAAGACAGAGCATCAGTTGATTGCGTTATCGTTTATTGTTGGTGCATTTTGCTCCAGTCTGGCTGGCTTTTTTGGAATGCGTATTGCCACTGCAGCTAACATGCGGACAACCCAGGCAGCTCGAACCAGTTTGAATCAGGCGTTAATGGTTGCCTTTTCCGGCGGTACCGTCATGGGAATGTGCGTTGTCGGCCTGGGACTGATGGGCCTTTCCGGCCTGTTTTTTGTATATGCTTTAAAATTTGGATTTGGCGTTGCTGAGCTCAAAGATCAGGTATTACCAATTTTAAGTGGTTTTGCGATGGGCGCCAGTTCAATTGCCTTGTTCGCCCGCGTTGGCGGAGGGATCTTCACCAAAGCAGCTGATGTCGGGGCAGATCTGGTTGGAAAAGTTGAAGCCGGGATTCCGGAAGACGATCCACGAAACCCTGCGACTATCGCAGATAATGTAGGCGATAACGTAGGCGATGTTGCCGGGATGGGAGCTGACCTATTCGAATCTTATGTCGGCTCTATCATCGGTGCGATGGTCCTTGGTGCAGCAGCCGGGTCCGTGCAAATGGTTGTACTTCCCCTCCTGCTGGCAGCACTTGGAATTGTGATGTCAATCGTCGGTACTTTTCTTGTCAAAACCAAAGAAGGGGGCAACCCACAGACTGCACTAAACGCAGGGACATTCGTTGCAGCCGGGGTGATGGTTGTCCTGGCATTTCCATTGGTCAACTGGCTTGCTCCTGCGAGTTTCACCTTGGAAGGAACTGAATATTATGCAGGCAGTGGAATTTTCTGGGCCATTATTGTTGGCCTGTTAGCCGGGATCGCTATCGGATTACTGACCGAATACTACACCGCTGAAGGCAAAGGCCCGGTTCGAAAAATTGCACACCAATCTCAAACAGGGGCTGCCACAAATATTATTGCAGGATTGGGAGTTGGCATGATGTCGACAGCTTTACCTGTTATCTGTTTGATTGCAGCACTGCTAACCTCTTTCCACTGGGCTGGATTATATGGCATCGCAATAGCAGCTTTGGGAATGCTCGCGACTACGGGAATTCAACTGGCGGTCGATGCCTACGGTCCTATCGCTGATAACGCCGGTGGATTGGCGGAAATGGCCGAACTGCCTCCTGAAGTTCGTGAACGAACCGACAAGCTCGATGCAGTCGGCAATACGACAGCGGCCATCGGTAAAGGATTTGCAATCGGGTCAGCCGCATTGACTGCGTTGGCTTTGTTCGCAGCTTTTCGGGAACAAGCGGGGGTGACATCCATCGATATCGCCAACCCGAAGGTAACAGCAGGGCTGTTTCTGGGGGGAATGATGCCCTATCTGTTCTCTGCCTTTGCTATCGGAGCGGTCGGGCGGGCTGCATTCGCAATGATTGAAGAAGTCCGCAGGCAATTCCGGGAAATTGATGGGATCCTTGAAGGAACAGGTACACCGGACTACGCACGCTGTGTCGATATCTCCACTTCGGCTGCCATTCGGGAAATGGTCTTACCTGCACTGTTGGGAATTTTGACTCCTATTCTGGTAGGCATGCTGGGAGGGGCAGAAATGCTTGGTGGGTTACTTATCGGCGTTACAGTTTCCGGTGTAATGCTGGCACTGTTCATGTCCAATGCTGGTGGTGCCTGGGACAACGCCAAAAAGCATATTGAAAGTGGCGAGTACGGCGGAAAAGGATCTGAAGCACATACCGCATCGGTTATCGGAGACACAGTTGGCGACCCCTTCAAAGATACCGCAGGCCCCAGCCTGAATATCCTGATTAAGCTGATGAGTGTTGTCGCATTGGTCATCGCCCCTCTGTTGGTGTGAGGCGGCGTTCGAGTCAACGTAATATTGCGGTGTCCGCATTGGCGTGCTGGTAGACAGCCTGGTCAAGCGGAGCCGCGTATTGCGCCCGAATCGACTCCCCTGTCAGAGCTTTCTGGTACGTGCTGCTGTAACCTCCCGGCATAAGATATTGGGGGGTAGAACATCCAACCAATAAAAGGCCAATTCCACAGATGAGCAGCAGATGCGAAACAGGAGCTGTTTTTAACAGTTTCATCGTTCAAGACAACCTGATTTTTTAGAAGATATTTGGCCTGGTCTGCAACAATGGCTCCTTTGCTGATTTATCGACAATTTATGAATTTATAACGATTCTTTTTTTCAGAATCACTTAGAATTCAAACAATCGGGATATTTCGCTAAAGTATCTGCTTAAAGCGCCTTCCAGTAGTATCGAGAGAAAGTCGAATTATGTGTGATGCAGAGCTTCATCCCCTGGCACAAACTGTTAACGAACAATTGAAAAAAACAGACCAGAAATTTCAAATGCTCGTTTTTTTCGAAATCAAGCCGGGTACTGAAGAGGCCTTCCGGGCAGCGTTTGCAGAACCCTTAAAACAGACTCAGGCCGAAGCCGGAAACATTGTTTATCGATTGACCCAAGATGCCATTTCTCCTGAAAAGTTTATTGTGATTGAACAGTGGAAAAATCTGGATGCGCTCGACGAACACCTTAAGCAGCCTTATTTGACAACACTTCTTAATGACCTGGAAGATATTCTGGCAGCCGCGCCCGATGTGCAGGTTCTCCAATAGAATTCCGGCTGTTTCAATTTCTGCGGCTTGTCTCCTGTCACTGAGTGCCTAAAATTCAGTGTTGTCGCCGTGGATGCGGGTAGACAGATCAACAAAGCCGCATCAGACGGCATCTTTTTCAATCGAAATTTCTCCACTCAAGTCTTTGAAAGGACCCCAATGGCCTACACATTACCAGAGTTACCTTACGCATACGATGCCCTCGAACCTCACATTGATGCCCGCACAATGGAAATTCATCATTCCAAACATCACCAGGCATACATTTCAAAAGTGAATGCAGCTCTGGAAGGGCATGAAGATCTGGCTGCAAAATCGATAGAAGATTTGGTCAGCGATTTAAACGCTGTTCCGGAAGCGATTCGCGGCGCGGTACGCAATAACGGTGGTGGTCACGCGAACCACAGCCTGTTCTGGACAATCATGAGTGCCAACGGCGGCGGAAATCCATCGGGTGAGCTTGCAGAGGCAATCAACGGAAAATTTGAGTCTTTTGAAAAGTTCCAGACAGAATTTGCAAACGCAGCTGCAACTCGATTTGGCAGCGGCTGGGCCTGGCTCAGTGTCGACAATGGTCAACTTCTGGTCGAAAGCACTCCGAATCAGGACACCCCTCTTTCAGAAGGAAGAACTCCTATTCTGGGGCTGGATGTCTGGGAACACGCCTACTATTTGAATTACCAGAACCGCCGTCCTGATTACATTTCTGCATTCTGGAACGTTGTCGACTGGAACGCGGTAGCTGATCGATTTAACGCAGCGAAGTAGAAAGTTCTCGATCACGTACTGCCATAACAAAAAAAACCGGTGCCCCGGACCATTCGCGGATGGGGCACCTGCAGGAGTTTTGTTAGAACCGCTTAAAGAGTTTCCCGCAAAACAAAGCGAAGAGACTCGTCAGCACAACACCGTTCTCGGGCGAGGATTATTCTCCTCGTTCCCAAGGTCCACCTTGGGAACG
>WFOZ01000476.1 GCA_015487825.1 Planctomycetaceae bacterium | reverse complement strand
CCCCCTGTTTGGTTCCGGCTACGCCGGGTTAGGTAGTAGGAAAAGAAGAACGTGGGATGGCCTATTTAACTTTAATTGCCGCAGTTCCTCTGGACGAAATCGATTTGATACGCGATGACGAACAGACAATCCTGGCGCCAACGATGATGAAAGGCGTTCCGCATCTGCTGGGGTATTGGATCGAACTTCAGCCGCTCGGAAGTTTACTTGCTCAAGCAATCGATGGTGGCGAATTGCTACACGAAAAATTTTGGCACCCACTACGCCCGCCGATGGTTCATTCACCTGCTGATGCCAAACTCCTGACAGACGAACTCGTACGCGAATGGGAAACTGTCCGCGAAAATCCTGATTTTCACGATGATTGGCTGGAAGCAGAGATGACCCGGTTAATTGCCGTATTAACTCACGCTTGCGAGAATGAATCCGCTGTGGTAACGGCTCTCGATCTCCCGGGTGATAGAGAACGAGCAGAGCGGGTACGAATACCCTGGCAACCATTTTCACAGAAGCACGGAACTGCTTACAGACGGTGGTGGTTACCATGGTCTTGATAGCGGGATTGTTTCTAAAATATTAATTTCCGATTAAACGATCATGCCGTTTTCTTATTTGCGATGTTGTTTTGGGAAAAGTAAATTTCCCCAAAACGACATCTTCGATTGCAGCACGAACCTGCTTAGAGCATTGAACGGCGGGAACTCGCCCCACGCCAGTGCCAAGCCCCGGCAACAAAACTGATTTAACATGATTTCTGACGTACTCTCCAGAATATAATCCTGATGTAAAAGTTCCATCACGAATAAGCAAAAACAGGGCACGGGCTGCCAAAAAAGGATTGATCGAATCATTGAGTACCATGGGAACTCGCATCGTGGGTACTGCAACTAAAAAAGGGATCGCGTTGTTGTTAGTTTCAACTATCGTAGCTGAACCAACAAGTAATTCACCGGAATGTTCGCTCTTAATTTGTTGCTGCACGCGAACTTCTAAAGATGCTCCAAAATGTTCAAGGTAAAGACGGTCTATCCCACCATCCATGAACCCAAAACTATTAGCTGGGCTAACGATCGCATCAGCTTCAATATCAAAAATTGATCCCCGATGAACTCTCACAAAAGAGAGATCACCACACCATCGCTGCCAAGCGTTGGCAAGTTCTTCATCGACTGCGGAAAGTATAATTTGTAACCTTGGCATAACTAACAATATCCCTATTGGAATAATCCGTATCACAGAATATTCAATGCCCGACGAAATAGTGGGATTGTTATTATAAAAATGTTGATATGCGGCATTGCAGTAAAAAATAGCGGGTAGTTCAAACAATCCCCGTTCAGGGTTGTCTGTGTGGCGTAGCAACCCGAGAACTTTATTTTCAGGCAACGATTATTCTAAACTTCAAATCTTCCACTATCATGCCTGAGGTCCCCGTATTCGTAACGGTAAAAATTTGCGAACGGCTTGCAAATGATAGAAAAATATCAGTTTGGTTACGGCTATCAGAATGAACCAGCCGTGCTGGGTTGTTATTTTTCTTCCAGCGGGGTTGCTTCGGCGATTTCTTCCTGGTCGGTGTCGTCGACATCGACGCGGTCCCAGAAGGCGACGAAGAAGAGCAGCGCGATTGCTCCTGCCATCGCTGCGGGAATCCACCAGAAGGTTTGCCATTGTGTCATCGTTTCTGAAAGCAATTTGGCGTCGACCTTGGGTAAATCGACAGAGAACATTTTCGCCATCGATTGCATGTAAGAGAGTTGTTCTTCGGGACGTGCGGCTTTAATGGCTTCGGTTAATTCTGAATATTTTGTGACGGTCGCATCTTTTTGAGCGAACGCAACCCAGTATCCAAAGTACATCCCAACGCCTTGCGTGAAGAAGACGAGCATCGACTGAGCCTGACCACGAACTTCTTTCGGGGCTTTTTTATCGGTGTAGATAAAACCGGTGACGAAGAAGAAGTCGTAACAGATTCCGTGAAGAATAATGGAGAGGAAGATCATCCAGGCAATTTGGTTCGGTGCGCCGACTGCAAACAACGCATACCGGGTAACCCAGGCCAACATGCCGATTAAAATCATATTCTTCACGCCGAGTTTTCGGAAGAAGAACGGGATCAGCAGCATGAAGAAGATTTCCGACATTTGGCCCAGTGTCATCGAAGAAGCAGGTTGTTCAAAGCCAACATTGGAAATATATTGTGCGGTAATGCCGTAATAATAAGCCAGGGGAATGCAGATTAATGTCGAGCAAAGGACAAAGATCGCGAAGGGGGGACTCTTCAACAACTTGATGGCATCAAACATTAACAAAGTTCGTAAATCGAGCGGTTTCCCTTTGGCGGGTGGTGGCGTGTGAGGCAGGGTAAATGAATACAGGCCAAACGCAAACGAGGCGATCCCGGCGACCCAGAAAATATTTGGACTATCTGACCAACCCATAAAGCCGATGAATAAGCCGGCGGCGATCCAGCCGATTGTTCCCCAGACACGAATTTTGGGGAAGTCTGTCTGGTTGGGAATGTTGCTGAATGCGATCGTGTTGCTTAAACCCAAAGTCGGCATGTAACAAACCATGTGACCGATAAACAGCCAGACGACCACTACCATGTTCCCCTCGATCAGATAATGCGGGACCAGACACATGATGCCGCCTGCGATCAGCATAAGGACTCCCATCACTTTTTCTGAAGCGAAAAATCGATCTGCAATAAGCCCTAAAAATAGTGGGGCAAATATCGCGGCCAGCGGCGCACTTCCAAAAGACTGTCCAATATAAGCTCCATCTGCACCGTAAGTTCCCATACATTGACCAAGGGTGACAAACCAGGCGCCCCAGACGAAGAACTGGATAAACATCATGATCGAAAGTTTGGTGACAATCCCCTCGCCAGCCGTTTGTGTTGATGAACTCATTATGGGTGCGTCTTTCTATCGAAATCAGTCAGAAATCTCTATTGGAAGTGCTTATCGGAAGGTTCCAATGTATTCTCCCCGGCGATCAATGTCCAGAGTCTGCCAAGTTGTTTCCCTGTTGATGCCCGAAACCCTGCTGCATTTGGTCGCACCTGCGAATTGTAAGCCGTTTTGAACTCGCAACAACGAAACAGATTGATTATCTTTTGCAAAAAGATAAAAACATCATCCAGGCATTCAAATAAAGGGTTCACCATGCACCATCGCATCTACAATTTTTCAGCCGGCCCGGCGACTCTTCCTGTCGAAGTTCTTGAAGAGGCGGCTCACAACATGCTTTCTCTGGGAGAGACCGGCATCGGCATTCTCGAACATTCACACCGAGGCAAAGCGTTTGTTGAAGTGGCTGAACAAACAGAAGCAGATTGCAGAAAACTGGCGAATATTTCCGATGATTACGCCGTGCTGTTTTTGCAGGGGGGAGCCTCGACACAGTTTTGCATGATTCCGATGAACCTGCTGCCCGAAGGAAAAACGGCGGATTACATCGTAACCGGTTCCTGGTCGAAAAAAGCGATTAAAGAAGCGAAAATCCTCGGCAATGCCCATGTCGCTTCCAGCAGTGAGGATCGCAACTTCTGCTACATTCCGAAAGAGCACAGTTTCAGCGATTCGCCTGCTTATGTGCACATGACATCTAACAACACTATCTTCGGCACACAATTTTCTGAAGAGCCTGATGTTCCCGATGGTACACCGCTTATTTGTGATGCAAGCAGCGATATCTTTTCGCGTCCAATTGATATCAACAAGTACGGCATCGTTTACGCCGGGGCTCAGAAAAATCTTGGACCCAGCGGGATGGCATTGGTTATCATCCGTAAGGATTTAATCGAGCAGGGGCCGGACACGCTCCCTTCGATGTTGCAGTATCGTATTCATGAAAAAGCAGGTTCGATGTACAACACGCCCCCCACGTTCGGGATTTATATGATGGGACTGGTCTTCAAGTGGATTTTGAAGCAGGGTGGACTCGAAGGAATCGGCAGACATAATGAAAAGAAAGTCGCACCGCTTTACAACTTTCTCGATAACAGCTCGCTGTTCAATGCAACAGCCGATGTGGATAGCCGTTCGCAGATGAATGTCACTTTTGTGACAGGCGATGCCGACCTCGATGCGAAGTTCATCGCAGAATCGAAAGCAGAAGGTTTTGACGGCCTCAAAGGACACCGCAGCGTCGGCGGCATGAGAGCCAGTATTTACAACGCCTTCCCCGCAGAAGGAATCAACGACTTAGTCCGCTTCATGCAAAACTTCGAATCCCAAAACGGTTGAGATGGAATGGTTTAAGTGAAGCGAATTCAGACCGGGTACCGGGTAGCCCGCCCGCCTTTGGCGGTTGGGTTGCGTAGCAACAAGATGGAGGCGCCATGTGGGTTCCTTCTTCATTGGAAGTACAATTAAAACAGGACGCACATGGCGCGTTCATCTTG
>WFOZ01000475.1 GCA_015487825.1 Planctomycetaceae bacterium | reverse complement strand
GAATGGGTCAAGCCGAGTTGGAACAAAAACGGATACCACAACCCCAGTGCATCTGGAATTCCGGGAAAACTGAGAGTGATTTATACGCCAACTCTCTGGAATCCACCCCGTTTGATGAAGCTGGAAAAGGGAGCTTCTTATCGAATCCGGCTGATCAACCCGAGCACCGGGGAAGTGGCGCAGCGAGGCACGATACAAGCTGACGAAAACGGGCAGCATCAGCTCAAACTTTTCCCCGAACAACGCGACTGGGTTCTCATTCTCGAGCGATAATGTTCATGCTTTGATCTATGAACCGAATCGTGGGTCACCTGCATCCGGGGGCAGCGATTGATTCCACTGCATGAGGGCTTTGTGGAGACGATTCGATACTTTTTTATGCTCGCTTTGGAGATTTTTTGTTTCTGAAATATCTTTTTCGAGATCGTAAAGCTGACGGTTACTGCCATCATAATTGACGTAATATTTCCACTTGCCGTGACGGGCAGCCAGATCAGGATTATCATTCTCTTTGGTGCCCGGTTGATCTGGAGGACGCCGCCAGAAAATGGGGGCAATACGGTTTTGTTGTTCCTTGCCAAGTAGTGTCGATGCAAAATCTTCGCCATCCGGTTTGCTCTGTTTGGGCAACTCTGTTTGTGTCAACGTGTAGATCGAACGGTTGATATCCAAAGCACAAAGGATTGAAGTTATGTTTGTCGTGCCAGCGGTATTTCCAGCCAGCAGGCCCGGTCCCCAGACGATCAACGGCGAACGGACACCTCCTTCATAAAGCCACGTTTTCGCCCCACGAAGCGGATAGGATGAACCTGCCCCTTCTTCATGTCCATTGTCCGACATCAGCAGGATAAGCGTATTGTTTCGGAGTTTTTCATCATGACCAATGCGATCAAACAGTTTGCCAAGCTGTTGATCCATCGCATCGAGCACCGCATAATACAATGCTCGTTTGCTTTGATCGGTTTTCTTTCGCAAATCTTCCGGCGGAAAAAAAGGAGAATGCACATCGTCAGGCCAAAGGTTGATATAAAATGGTTTTTCGAGCCTTTGAGATTCATCTATAAAACTGATCGCTTCTTTCACGAACGCAGCCGTGATGACTGAACGATCTTCCCAGCGAATCGGACCACGCCCCAGATTTGCTGAACCGAGATCGTGCCTGCGAATCTTTTTCCCATCATACGCATTCTTGAGCGGTAAAACTCGTGGCCCGAGCCCTTCAAAATTTGTCAGACTGCGATCAAACCCGTACTCGGTAATCAACGGAGCTTCACCGACATCACGCTGCCCCCCCATGTGCCATTTGCCGAAGTGTCCCGTTGCATAACCCGCTTTTTGTAATTCGCGTGCCAACACCGGGGCCCGCGTGTCGAGCCACTGCGCGATCCCTCGCTTGCGATTCAATTTCCTGCGTGCCAAGTACGAACTGATCCGCCAGCGTTGTGGATACTGCCCGGTTGTTAGCGCCACGCGCGAAGGGGAACAGATAGGCGAGTTGACATAAAAATTCGTAAACCGAATCCCCTGGGCTGCCAGGCGATCGATATTTTCCGTTTGGGTACGCTTCCCTTGATAACAGGAGAGGTCAGACCACCCCATGTCGTCGATAAAAACGACCACCACATTCGGCTGATGTTTACGTTTTTTCTTCTTCAGGTTCCGTGGAACCGGGACAGGATAAACTGCCAGTTTCTTTTTTAGCTTAGCAACGATTTCTGGCTTCTTCGTGGCGAGATTCTTCGTCTCCAGCGGATCGGTTTCATAATCGTAAAGTTCGTATTTCGCCTGATCCTCCTCTGCTCCGATTTTTTTCCATTCAACAAGCCGATAACGCTCAGTGCGAATTGCACGTCCCAGCTTCTTTTTCGGGTAAGCATGAAATGCATGGTCTCGTACACGGGCAGCAGGATTTTTCAATACGGCTACCAGACTTTTCCCATCAATCGGTTGTGGTCCCTGGGGAGAAGGTAGATCTGTTAACTCTGCAAGTGTTGGAAACAGATCGACGCTTTCAGTCAGTTGCCGAGTCGAAGAACTTGGTTTTGTGACACCCGGAGCATGAATCAGAATCGGAATGCGATTCGCTTGTTCGTAGTTGGTATGTTTCGTCCAGATGCCGAGATCCCCAAGATGAAAACCGTGATCTCCCCAAAGCACGACAATCGTGTTTTCACCTAGGCCGAGACGATCATATTCCGTCATCACTTTACCGATTTGTGCATCTACAAAACTGGTACTGGCGTAGTACCCGTGTATCAGTTTTCGTTTCAGATTCTCATCAATAGTGCCTTTAACGGGGACTGGCTTATAAGCTGTAATTTCCCCGCCCCGTTTTCCGGCAACAGACGGGGCGCCTGCGGGGAGTTGTTCAAACTGTGGCATTGGGAGTTTTTTCGGATCGTAAAGTTCCCAGTATTTTTGGGGTGCAGAAAAAGGGAGATGCGGACGCACAAAACCAACCGTAATAAAAAACGGTGTCCCATTTTCATCAAGACGCTCTTTGGCGGCTCGCAATCGTTTGACCGTCTCGACTGCGACACGCCCATCAGCGTAATCGGTATCCTTGGCAACAGGCGATTCGAACGCTGCACCGCGGGGGAGTTGTCGAATTCGATCCAGTTGCTGATTCGTAAACAATGCTTCTTCACGGGTCAGCTTGCCACCATCCGTGCTTGCCGGATCGAGGTATTCGATCACTTTATCTGCAAAGTGAGGGACACTAAATGACTGCGGATCTCCCAGATTGCCATGCCCGATATGAAAAACTTTGCCAAGCGATTCGGTGCGATAACCATACTTCTCAAAGTATTGCGGCATCGTCACAGCATCGGGAACCAAATCGCGAAGTTGACTACCCAGCCCGTAAAGACCGGTTGAAGTGGAATGCGAACCGAGCATCAACGTAAATCGCGAGGGAGCACAAACCGCCTGATTGCAATAGGCTAAATCGAATCGCATTCCCCGTCTGGCTAACGCATCGATATTCGGCGTGATCGCGACTGTATCGCCATAGCAACCCAATGCCGGTTTAAGGTCATCCACAAGGATTAACAAAACATTCGGTTTGCTGATCGCGGAGATCAATTTCGGGGGACCAAAAACTGTTTTCTGATCCTTTGTTTGCTTCATCCAGTCATTCAGTTTCTGACGCAATTTTGCAATGCGAGCTGTATGAGCCGGGTCTTTGATGAGATTCTGCTGCTCGTAAGGATCTTCGGTAATGCGATACAACTCTTCGGCGGGACGTTGTTGATAATGCAACACCTTGCGTTTGGCATCGGAAGATGTTTCTGCTGACTGAAGCCAGCTTGACCAGTAGCCACTATCCTGATGTGCCTTCGTTACATGGTTGGTAAAGAGAAATTCTGGGTGAAGATTGTGAATGTATTTCCAACCATCTGCCGTTTGTACCGCACGGATCGGGTAGACGTTGTTTTTACCATCGCCGCTGTGTGTAGTGAATATTTCGCCCCGATGTTTATCGGTCTTGCCCAGCACCACGGGCAGGAAAGAACGTCCATCGATGTTTGCTGGCTTTTCCCCGCCAGCTGCATCGATAATTGTTGGCAGAATATCGATCCACGAAACCATCGCATCGGTTCGCGCATTACTTTTGACATGCCCGGGCCAACTCACAATCAATGGTGTGCGGATTCCATCATCGTAAAGGTTCCATTTTCCGAATGGCCACTGGGCACCGTGATCGCTGGTGTGAATGAAAAGTGTCTTTTCTCCCAACTTTTCGCGAGCCAGATCGTAAACCTGCCCCAGTTCGGTATCCATTTTTTTGATAGCTGCCATGTAACGGGCACGCCATTGGCGAGTGGTGAGGTTATCCACATGATTGGGCGGAACCTTCAATTGAGCTGGATCGATTTCCCCAATATTTTTCGGCCAGGGAACATGAGGCCAATTGGTGCCGACAAACAGACAAAGTGGTTTCCTGCTTTTGCGATTCTTCAACCATTTCAAGGCTTTCGGAATCGCGATATCTTCGTGATAGCCATAATGCCGGGCGATATCGAAACCGTATTCAGAGGTCTGATGGTAATGTCCCACTTTTCCAAATGAGACGACCTGATAGCCAAGTTCCTGCAAATAAGCGGGCAGTTTTTTGATGTCAGCTCGCGGTCGGGAGTGGTTCGGTTCGGCTCCGTTATTCGCCGGATAAAGCCCCGTCAACAGCGCGGCGCGGCTCGGTGCACAACTGGGCGAGGCGACGAAGGCATTCTCAAAAGTCATCCCCGCCGATGCCAACCTCGCCATATTCGGCGTTTTAATATCTGGCGACCCATAAACCGACGAATCCCGCCAGGTATGATCATCAGAAAGAAAAATAACCATGTGCGGCTTCGATTGAGCTGATGCAAACGAAGAAAAGTGCAACAAGGCCATCAATGCAAGAATCAAACGACTCATATTTTTTTTCCGTACGACGGCTTTCCCAAGCCGTCGAAATACTGATACTGAGAGAATCTTCTAGACGGTTTTGGAAAACCGTCTTACACTTTCCTGCGACTGTGTTACCTGCTGTTTCCCCAAATTTTAGGAACCTGGAAACTTGCAGGTGGTCTGTTGGAGGCGATG
>WFOZ01000474.1 GCA_015487825.1 Planctomycetaceae bacterium | reverse complement strand
CATCGGAATAATAACACGAAAGTAAATCCGACCCATCTGTTCCGAATAGCCAGTATCTCCAAACCGATTACAAGTGTTTCTCTTTTTCGGTTAATCGAACTGGGCAAACTCAAATTGAGCGATACTCCATTTCACAACCAAAAATTGCTGGGGCATTATCTGAAGGATCTTTCACTTTCTGCACAGCAGGAAAAAAGATTGTGCTCAATGACAATCAAAAACCTGCTGGAACATACTTGTGGCGGTTGGGGGAATGCCAAACACGATCCGATGTTCGAAAGAAAGGCAATCGACTTCAACCATCGCGACCTGATTCGCTGGACACTAAAAAACAGAGAACTGGAACATCTCCCGGGAGAACATTATGCCTATTCAAACTTTGGATACTGCCTGCTGGGACGAGTTATCGAACGGATTACATCGCAGAGCTACGAAAAATCGGTACAAGATCTAGTTCTCAAGCCTGCTGGTATAACGCGTATGAAGATAGGAGAGGATAGCAGGAAGGATCGTGCTGGTGATGAAGTAACTTATTATGGTCAGGCAGAAGACCCGTACCATAAAATCATGAAAGTGCATCGCATGGACTCACATGGCGGCTGGATAGCCACACCTTCCGATCTGGTTCGCTTTGCGTTGCACGTCGACGCTTTTCCGCAACCTGCTGATATCCTCGCCCCTTCTTCACTAAAAGAAATGGTGCGTGGTTCATCCGCGAACCCTTCTTACGCGAAGGGATGGAGTGTTAACAAATCGAAAAATTACTGGCACATGGGAAGCTTCAACGGTGCAGTCGGCATCCTGGCTAGACTGCATGACCACTTCTGCTGGGCCGTGCTGGTAAACACCCGCTCGAAAAAAACGGGCTTTAACCGTGAACTTGACCTGCTTACCTGGGAAATTCGCCGCTCCGTTCAAACATGGCCGGTTTGAATCAGTTGATCACCAGCGAACTGGCATCACGCTTAATCAATTTATCCCGCCATGAGAAATTCATATCGATGGCGTGCCTGGCCAGGAAAAGCAGTTTTTTATAATCGATGTGCGGACAAGGCAAATGCGGTGCAGCTTTGCGGGTATTCGTGGCATCGAAGGTTGGATCGTTTCTCCAGTAGGAATCGTACACGCGAATATGTTCGTAAAAGAACTGCTCGATCTCGGTCGCATCTTCAATTGCTGTTTTATTTCCGAATAATTGAGTACCGAACATTTTAGCAGATGCCTGTAAAACGGCATGAATAGTTCGAATCTGGACCGGGTTTCGTGGTGTCAGATGATACGTGCTACCATGGTGCTGAGGATTCGAAATGATATGTGACATCACTGAAGAAACCCAATCTACCGGTACCAGGTTTTTATCTTCGGTTCCATCCAGTGTGACTCGTCCCGGATGAAAATCGGAATGACCGGTAAACTGTTTTTCCATCGCAGAATGGTTACACATTGTGTTAACCAGTTGCACAGCTGCATAAAAACCATGAAATGTATTTGTGAAACCGGTTTGTGAATCCCCAACAATAATACTGGGACGATAGACCGTGTGCGATGTAATGAAATCTGCTTCACGTGTCATCTCTTCAGCTTCCACTTTACTTTCTTCATAAGGATTACCGAACTCCTGCCCTTCATTCAGTTCGGTTTCCAGAACAACTCCTGAACGCAGGCCACAAACGTACGCGGTCGAGACATGATGAAAATCGTGAATTCCGGCTTCCTGACAGAATCGCAGGACGTTTCGAGTTCCATTTACATTTGAAATGTAAGGCTCACTATCCCTTCCGGTACTGACAAAAGATAAAGAAGCTGCGTTATGAATAACACTGGTACAGTTTTCAGCTGCCCACCGGATATCACTGGGAGCCATTCCAAGAGACTCTTCCCCGAGTTGCCCGGAAAGGACCATCGGTCTGGGAAGCACTTTCCCAAGTTGCTGATCCCAGTAACTGAAGATCGCTTCAATTCGTTCCTGAGCGGAAAACCGTCGATTCGGGCGAACATGCACTGCCAGCGGAACTCCTGCCAGTGTCAGATCTTTCATGAGATAGCGCCCCAACAGACCAGTCGCACCGGTTAGCAGAAAGTGGTTGGGTTCTGAAATATGAGTTGTAATCATCTAGTATCTTCCTGTTTTCCCTATCTATCGCAAAGTCACAGAGTGACAGGTCTTATAACAAAAGTCAATAAGTCAAAATTGAATTTTACAAGAAAAACATCTGCCTGTTTGAATAGATGGCGGCCGGGTCTCTTATCTTCACTTCACAGAATCGAGGAAATGATTAATTCAGTATACGCTTTGTTATTGTGAAATCGACTCAAATTTATCACGAATACCAATCACATTGCCAGTTTGAGCAAAATGAGGGAGTTTTATTGTTACAGGCTGAACCGGTTCGGAATCCTGCTCTTCCGCAATAATCTTCTCGGCTGATTTAGGGCGTAACGCAAGCAGTGAGGGAAGAAGAACGAGGTCGCCGATTAAGGCCGCAACAAGTAATGCTGACATCAGCATCCCAAACCGGGCGGTTGGCCCGAAATCGCTGAAACAGAGTGCGAGCATTCCCACTGATGCAATAATGGCAGCCTCTGCAATCGGAGGCCCCGTTTTATTTAACGCCATCGATGATGCACAGACAGAATTTCCGGTCTCCTTGTAATTCTGTTCGTACTTGACCAGAAAATGGAATGTCCCATCTACCGCAATTCCAAGAGCAATACTGCCTGTCATCATCATGCCGATATCGAGAGGAATGTTCCACCAGCCGAGAAGTCCAAAGACAATCATCAACGGGGTTAAGTTTGGAATCATTGCAATCAGGCCGGTTGAAACAGAGCGAAGTGCAACAATCATCACAACCGTAATGATCAGGAATGCAGTAGCAAAACTCGACCAGAATCCATTGAAAATCTGCTGTTGTGCCTGTTCAATTAACGGTGCAATTCCCGTTATAGTAATATTGTACCCAGTGAGTTTCTGCTTGAGATCTTCAACAAGATGACTTTGTGAATCTCGGGCTTCCGGCTCGATGCGGGCAGAAATCCGCCACAATCGCTGGCCCCATGCCAGGTAGTCACTTCCATTGGCATGAGCCTGAGCTGTTCGCAACATCTTTCCGATATCTCGTGTACTTTCCGGCATTTGGTCAGTTTCCGGAAAGAAACTTGCAGCAGATGTTGTGTGTCGAATTAACGGATGATCAAGAATAATTTTTTCAATTTTCTGAACCTGTTCAACACGATCAAGAAACGGTGAATCCTGTTCATCAAAATCGACAACAATTTCTACCGAGTCGATTGTGGTCAAATTCTGTTGAATTTCATCCAGATCAGTAATGACTTTATTTGTAGCCGGTAGAAATTCCAAAGGCTCTAACCGGGAACGAAGATGCGGAAGCCCCAGCGCGGTTACAGCGACCAGCGTCAAAGCGATCGCGGTGGCCGCTTTACGATAATCAATAACATGCGAAAGCGTTTTGCGTTGAAATCGCAGGAAAGCCGTTTCACTGAAGCCTTTGAATTTGCACAACACGACGATTGCAGGAGTGATCAGCAGACCGCTGAACAGTGAAACTATACACCCAACCGAAGCTGCATATCCGAACTGCCGAACCGGCATGATATCACTCAGGCATAACGATGCCAGACCGATTGTCGTTGTGCAGGATGCAAAAACACAGGGACGCAATGCCGTAAAAAAACTGGAAGTGATCGGTGTTTTACTGGAGCGAAACGAATCAAAATAATGCAGATAATGAATTGAAACAGCCAGAGTGAAAACCATCACCATCACAGGCAATGCCCCGAGAATGAAATTCATCTCTCCGCCGAACCACTTCACACAGGAGGTAGTCATTTGAATTGACCACAACGTGAGGATCATCAACGCCAGACTGCTGCGCCAATCCCGCAGCAAAAATAGAAGTAATCCAAAACCGATGACAAGAGTCAACAAAAAGAACTTCTGGTTTTCATCCGGACCACCGAGACGATCCAGTTCTGCAACAACAACCGGGCCACCAGCCAGCACAAACTGATCCTTATGAATCTGGCAATAAGCTAATTCATCATGAATGGCCTGCACGGCTGCTTTTCTATCCGCTGTTCCAATCTGTGATAGCTGCAGCTGTATCGCCTGCAATTCACCGTCATGCGACTGCATCATCCCAATGATACGCTCTGCAATCGTTTCCTGACTTACATAAAGTTTTGACATCACTCCGTGCAACCGCTCGGATGTCCAACAACTGCTGAACTGCGGGTGTTTCTCAATTCGCCTTGCCAGCGAGGCAACCATCGCAGGATCGTTTGCCCCGTTTTTTAAAGCAAGTACGATAGATTCTTCGGTGCCGAAGTCATCGCGAAACTGGTCATATTCCGTTTTCAAAACGGAATCCGAG
>WFOZ01000473.1 GCA_015487825.1 Planctomycetaceae bacterium | reverse complement strand
GGATACTTTGGTGCAGGATATCGAGAAAATTTTCATTTCAATGTTACCCCCTGCCTGCCTGGAAGATAAGCTTTTAGAAAAGCATCAGATTAAAATAACTTCTGAAGAATCCTCAAAGGAGAATGCAGAACGAGCAGCGATAAGATTGAACCGTAAAAAACTCCATTTTGTTATTCGTGCTCCATATTCAGTTCATGATGAAATCAGTCAACGGCTTCGTACTTATCGAAAAAGTGGGCAAAGCCTGATTACTGTCAATTCCCGTTTCATTGAAACGGGTCTGAATATCGCAGAATTGGTTGGGGTTCAATGGAATAACCTGGAGGGAGTTCCAGCACTAACTTCCAGTTCAAAGTTTAATCAGACTGAATCAATTAATGAGTCCGTCGCTCGAGCCTTAAATGTGACAGTGGATTATTCTCCCGTCCAAAGCATATTGTTGACAAAAAAACAGACTGAAAAATTCGTTTATGTTGCTCAGGCACATGAACGTACAAATATTGGCGAAGCTCCTCGAGTCACACTTTATAGTGGTCAAGAAGCAAAAGTGCAAAATTTAGTTAACCGACCGTTTGTTACGGGAGTCAGATGGGAGGGTGCTGAATTAAAGCCGAATATAAATTTCTTTAATGATGGATCAGAAGTTACGTTGAGACCCAGCTTTGAAGAAGACCTGTCATTAATTCGCCTTCATGTAAAATATCGTCGTCATTTCATCGAAGATATCCAGTCCTTTACTTCTAATGTTAAAGGGGAAAAGGTCACGATACAAGTTCCCAAAATCACTACCAGAACAATTCAAGCTACGTATAAAATGAAAGATTCACAGACTTTGCTTATTGATTGTTGCCCTGTCGGCAAAGAAAAAAGGCGAGTCTATCTGTTACTCACCGTTAGTAAAGTCAAGGAAGAAACCGAGCTGCTCAATAGGAACTAGAAAAGATTTGGTTTGCTGTTGGCCTGATAAGAGTCACTTGTTATCGTTCAATTATTTCAATCGAATGGAGTGAAGTAAGATGGATAAAATTATGCGAAGGATCGTCTGCTTGCCTCCATCAAATGTGGTCTCCATGAAAAAGCGATGCCATTTCGCGATGGCAGCCATTCTGTTAATGGCAGCTTGCGGACTCACTAGCGCCAAAGAACCGGCAGGGAAAAATAAGGTTCAAGCTCAACAGACCGCTTTCGGTAAAAACGAACCGGAATATTTCTTCAGACATAAGAAAATCGATGACTCCGAAAAACCAGTAGCTTATCTCTACTCAATTACTGATCTTGTCATACCAACTTCGGAAGAAGATCGAGCGAAGGCAGAAGTGGCGGGTACTTATATTCCACCTGTCATTTCCGTGGATACTTTGGTGCAGGATATCGAACAGATTTTCATTTCGATGTTACTCCCTGATCGGCTGGAAGAGAAACTTTTGAAGAAGTACAAAATTGACGTACCTTCTGAAAAAACAACCAAAGAGAAAGTGAACCGGGCAGCGATTCGCCCTAATCTCGAAACAGGTAGCATTGTCATTCGTGCTCCGCAATCAGTTCATGAAGAGATTGGTAAGCGGCTTAATGCCTATCGAACCAGTGGGCGATACCAGATTACGACTGCTCCCATTTTCTTTTCCGCCCAGGCAAACATAGCCGACTCTCTTGGAATTAAATGGGACGAAGGGAAAACAGATGAATCGCCACCATCGGTCGTTAGAGGTGAGTGGATTGAGAAAATTGGAGAACCAGCTCCTGCTGAATTGCCTGAATCTGTGAAAGCCTTTCCTATTCGAACGGCTTTGCTAACCAAAAAACAATGGCATCGATTCATTCTTTCTGCACAAAAGGATAAAGATGCCGATATTCTATTTGCTCCCCAGGCAACATTGCTTAATGGTCAAAAAGCATTGCTGGTTGATAAAGGTCAGCATCCTCTTATACCCGTTCTTTCCGCGACCGGTGCGGTTGAACTCAAACCTCGCTATGTGGGAACCGAAATCACGTTGAGAACAAGTCTCAATGAAGATCAATCGACCATTCTTCTCCATGTAAAATATGTTCGCAGTCGTATTAAAAAGTATGAGGATTGTACCGTAACCATCAAAGGAAAAAATACTTCAATGCAGGTTCCTCAAATCAATACAAGAGCGATTCAGTTTGGGGTAAAACTAGAAGATTCGCAAGCACTGCTTATTGAGCATGAGCATGTTGAGGGAAATAACAAGCGACACTATCTGCTACTGACCGTTGATAAAGTTCGGGAATAAACCGGGATACTCAATGCGATCCAGAAAAGAGCCGGCTTGCTGTTAGTTCGGTAACGGTAAGTGGTTGTTTCTGTGTACGACGGTTTTGAAAAACCGTCGTACGTTATTGCGGGCTAACTTTACGATTGCGGGATGCGTGGAGGTTTGGGGCCAAGGAATTGGTAGTAGGTGCATTCAATCGGGCCGTTATAGAG
>WFOZ01000472.1 GCA_015487825.1 Planctomycetaceae bacterium | reverse complement strand
GACGAAAAGGAGCTCACGTATCCTTTCCTGTGGTTATCATCCCGCTGGTACGACAGACCTCAAGAAGTGGAACTGGTGGAAACCGTCGAAAAATCGCAACCCCAGCACTACATTTTCGCCAGTCGTAAAGATTGCCGCGATCGCGTTCTGACCGATGATAACGCAGCCGACTTGGGAACTTTTGAAGAGGCAGCCAGTCAGTTCGAAGTCTACACCGTCCACATTACGGAACTGCCTGTATTGCCGAATGCGGTTGACAACAAGCGGCCTTGAAATGCGATCTTGCAGCTATTCGCGTTTTCATCTGTTTGTCGTATCGATTGCAGAACGCAGCAGTGTTCAGCCCGATTTCCACAGACGCAGACGCCGGAGTTTCTTCTTCCGTTTTTCCCCCGAAACAGGAATATGGAGTGATATTTCGCCTCTTTTTTGTAAGCTTTAGGGGTGCATCAAGGCAGGGAACTGAACTGAAGAAGCAGGTTTCATCACCGGGCTCTTTATACCTGGGACGAAATCTCCGGTACGAACGTGGAGAATGAACGATGAACGTTTTTCGATTCCTGGTCAGCAAAACGGTGGCGGCATGGCCCCTTGTTCTGCTCACAATTTTTTTCTGCTGTTTCACCGATAGCGTTTGTGCCGGAGAAACGGAGTCTGCGACACCTCTGTTTCGTGCGGGAGCGGCTGCAGTTGATATTACGCCGGTGAAGTACCCGGTGATCGTTAACGGCTATTTCAACGAACGATTGGCCAACAGCGCGATCGATCGCTTGATGTCGCGGGCGATTGTGCTGGATGATGGCACAACCCGATTGGCGATTGTCGTTGTCGACAGTTTGATGATCCAACGCAAGCTGCTCGATCACGCCAAGCAGATCGCTCACGAGGCAACCAATATACCAGTCGAGCGAATGTTGATTTCCGCCACGCATACGCATACCGCTCCTTCTGCCATGGGATGTTTGGGAAGCGGCCCCGATACCGATTATCAACGCTTTCTGGTCGGAAAAATCGCCGAGTCGATCATCAAGGCGAACGAAAAACTTCTCCCGGCTCAAGCGGGCTGGGCGGTTATTACAGACGAAAAACATAATCACTGCAGACGTTGGGTTTACCGACCGGATCGAATGCAGGTCGATCCATTCGGGAATCGCAATGTTCGCGCACACATGCACCCGGGGTATCAAAGTCTGAATCATATCGGCCCTTCCGGCCCGGCCGATACTGACCTTTCCCTGCTCTCAATTCAGACAGTTGACGGGAAACCGATGGCGGTTCTCGGCAATTATGCGATGCACTATTACGGTTCGACTCCCGTTTCCGGTGATTTCTGCACTCGCTTTGGAGATCGATTGGCCGAACTGATCGGTTTGAAATCATCGGGTTCCGGTTTTGTCGGCATCATGTCTCAGGGAACCAGCGGCGACAGTATGTGGATGGATTACAGCAAGCCGGCCGTGAAACGCGATCTCGATCAATACACGCTGGAAGTGGCAACTGTTGCCCATGAAGCCTACCAGTCGATTAAATACCGAAAAGATATTTCACTCTCGATGGCGGAATCGAAATTGAAACTGCGCCGGCGCGTTCCCGATGCCGAGAGACTCGCCTGGGCGAAGGCGATCATGGAAAAACTGGGCGATCGCATTCCGAAATCGAAACAGGAAATTTATGCGCGCGAGGCCATCTATCTGCATGAAGAACCGGAAGTCGAACTGAAACTGCAGGCGGTTCGCATTGGTGATCTCGGGATTACCGCGATTCCGAATGAAGTGTATGGCATTACCGGTATGAAATTGAAACGGCAAAGTCCGCTCTCGCCGACATTCAACATGGAACTGGCAAATGGAGCACAAGGTTATATCCCGCCGCCCGAGCAACACGCCTTGGGCGGTTACACCACCTGGCCTGCCAGAACCGCAGGGCTGGAAGTGGAAGCGGAACCGAAAATTGTCGAAGCGTTACTGGCTCTTCTGGAGAAAGTCGCAGGTAAACCACGGCGAAAGCT
>WFOZ01000471.1 GCA_015487825.1 Planctomycetaceae bacterium | reverse complement strand
TTGTTACAAATGTCATGGTGCGGAAAAACAGGAAGGGGAGCTGCGAATCGATTCGCTGGAATCGCTCCACAAGGGAGGCGAAAGTGGTGAAGCGGTTGTACCGGGGAAACTGGATGAGAGCTTGCTGATCGATGCGATCAATTATGAATCGTTTGAAATGCCTCCTGACAAAAAACTCGATGAAACCTCGATAGAGGTACTGACGAAATGGGTCGAGATGGGGGCACCGTGGTCAATAGCAGCTGAGAATACCAAGCCGTTCGACTGGATCGCTTCGAGCAAGATGAAGTTCACGGAGGAAGATCGGGCTTTCTGGCTGTTTCAACCGGTGAAAAATCCGCCGGTTCCGAATGTGGATAACACCCGCTGGCAGAACAATCCGGTGGATCGTTTTATCTATCGCAAGATGAAAGCAGCGGGGATTTCGCCAGCTCCGGCGGCAGATCGTTTGACGCTGATACGCCGTGCGTCGTTCGACTTAACCGGCCTGCCTCCGACTCCTGAAGAAGTCGAAAGTTTTCTGGCGGATCCTGCATCAGATGAAGCCGCGTTTGCGAAAGTGGTTGATCGTTTGCTCGAAAGCCCACATTACGGAGAACAGTGGGGACGTCACTGGCTCGATCTGGTTCGCTATGCAGAATCGGACGGCTTCAATCAGGATGCATATCGCCCGACCGCCTGGCATTATCGCGATTACGTGGTGCAGTCGTTTAATGCAGATAAGCCGTACGATCAGTTTGTCAAAGAGCAACTCGCCGGAGATGAAATTGCACCGAATGATCCGAGTGCGCAGGTCGCAACCGGTTACCTGCGACATTACATCTACGAATACAATCAACGAGATGCTCGTACTCAGTGGGATGACATTCTGAATAACATCACCGATACAACCGGCGAAGTTTTCCTCGGCATGGGAATGAGTTGTGCCCGTTGTCACGATCACAAATTCGACCCGATTCCGCAAGACGATTATTTCCGCTTGAAAGCGTTCTTCGCTCCATTACTTCCCAAAGATGACGTGCCACTGGCAACGCCTGAGCAAAAGGCAGAGTACGACCGCAAGATGAAAATCTGGGAAGAAAAGACGGCTGATCTGCGAGCGAAAATCGATGACTATCTTAAAGAGAGATTGGTATCGGTGGCTGGAAAACAGATCAAAATGTTCCCACCCGATATTCAGGAAATTATGGCTAAGCCTGAACAGCAGCGGACAACGCACGAAATGCAGTTGGCGTATCTGGTTAATCGGCAGGTCACAGATAAAATAAATGCTTACCTGAAAGGGATTCTCAAACAGAAAAAACATGCCGAGTACGCCAAGCTTGTCAAAGAATTGGCAGAATTCGATCACTTGAAGCCGAAGCCGTTTCCAACCGCACCAAGTGTCACCGAAACATCGGCTAAGCCCCCTGTGACAACAATTCCGGGAACACAAAACGAGCAGGGGATTGCCCCCGGATTCATTTCGATTCTTTCACCCGACCCGGCTGATATTCTTCCTCCTGCTCAAAATAAAACAGGAACCGGTCGCCGGACGATATTGGCAAAGTGGTTGACACGACCTGATAATAGAATGACCACTCGCGTGATTACCAATCGCATCTGGCAATACCACTTTGGCACCGGATTTGTCGCAACGGCAAACGATTTTGGTCATCTGGGAGAACTTCCCAGCCATCCGGAATTACTCGATTGGCTCACGACACAGTTTATAAATCACGGCTGGAGTTTCAAACAGATGCACCGCCTGATTATGAACACCGAAACGTATCGGCTCTCCTCAAAACATCCTCACCCGGAACAGGGCGAAATGAAAGATCCTGCAAACCGATTGCATTGGCGGGGAGATATTCGTCGCTTATCTGCTGAACAAATTCGTGATTCCGCATTGGCTGTCTCTGGCGAATTGAATCTGGAACTGGGTGGTGCAAGCGTGAAAGGAAATGTGCCGCGACGCAGCATTTATATCATCGTTAAACGAAACACCAAAGACGAAGTATTGGGAGCCTTCGATTTCGCGGGTGGCATAACCAGCACTGCCCATCGGAATGTAACCACCACGCCAACGCAGGCGCTGTTGATGATTAACGGCAACTGGGTACTCAAACGCGCAACCTCGATGGCAGATCGTATTTCAAAAATGAAACTGGAGACAGAAGCTGCGCAAATTGAAGCGGCTTACAAACTGACGTATGGTCGCAGTCCAAACCAGGCAGAGCTGCAAACTCTTGTGCCGTTTCTAAAAAATCAAACAGTAGACCAAACCGACCAGCAGGCACTGATCGATTT
>WFOZ01000470.1 GCA_015487825.1 Planctomycetaceae bacterium | reverse complement strand
CCATAACCCACGCTCGCTTTTCCCTGAAATCAAAATCGCATCGCCGGTGACTCGCAAGGCGTAGCTTCCTTCCTGTTTGGCTTCAAGCAGCGCTTGTTGCATTTGCTTGAACTCCCGATCAATTGTCTCGGGAAGTTTTCCATTGCAAATCAGAAGAGAATGCTTCCATCGTTCGTCCAGTTTTCCCTCTTGCAAATCGATCTGAAACATCTCTGCGAAAAATTCCTGCGCTCGATGAACTGTTCTTTCCTCTGGCAGGTGGTGATAAATTCGAGCTTTGAGCCCAAGCTGGAAACGGTCTTTTTTCCATTCGATTTTTTTAGGGGAAGGCATGACAACATGACGTGAAGGAAGCGGATTTTTCGGAGTATAGATATCTTTTTCCAAAGCAAAGGGGACATATTGTTCCAGCTTGTCAAAATCGGGAGTGATTTTTATCTGCATGTTCAACGTGACGGATTCTCCCTTTTTCAAGGAAAAAATCTTATAGAGCAAATAAGCATCGCTTCGAGCTCGCCATGAGACTCGGCGATAATCGACCAGCATTGTCGGGAGGCCGAATTTCATATCGATTCGCCCAATTGCAGAATCGATACTGACTGTTTTGAATCGGTTCACTTTTCCCCAGGCTCCGAATATCTCACTCGGCGGCACGGCATCGCTGGGCAGAGCAATCGGCTTGGTTGACTGGTTTCCCAAAAAAGACCGGCCGGCAATCAGATGACTGTTGAGAAAATTTTCCTGCCAACTGAATGTGATATCACGAAGAGCAGTGATTTTTCGCTCCACAGAAAATTCCCAGGTGCTTTTTCTGAAAATACGTGTTTTTCCAGTGTAGTAATTTTTGAATTGATATTCGTAAGCTTCCTCTTTCCCGCTGCTTTTCCGAGACCGTGGAATCCCGATTTTACGTTTTTCCCCATCCGCATTCAAACTGCGAATCCCAGGATCAATCCCAAGAAAGACCCGAATATTTTTGCCATCACGCATGTTGCCAAGGGTGTAAGTGAAGCTGCTCTCAGGTGCGTATTGAATGACAGAAACCCAACCCCGATCCTGGTCAGGATCAGGATCAGCAGCCAGGGTCGATTGCAGTTGTACTGAGGCAAGGGCAAGACAAACGGAAAGGAGCAGTTTCATGGATTTGATTTCGCTTAACAAGGAGGGCCACTATCGAGATTCCCTTTACTCAACAATCATTTCTCCATTCATCACCAGCCAGTGACCGGGGAAAGTGCAAAGGAATGGATAGCGACCCGGTTTTTTCGGGGCACGGAAGTAAATTGTAAATTCATCGCCCGGGTAGACGATGTTCGTATACACAATTACCTCCGGCGTCTTCGGGACATACTGTTTGGCAACACCTTCGGGGTCTGCAATTAGGTAATTGGATTTCTCGCCAACCGTTCGAAGAGCTCCCGGCTGCACCAACACCCAGTTATGCGGCACAACATCCGGATTCATCAAAGTAAACTCAATTGCCTGCCCCGCTTTTACGCGGACTGATTTTGTCTGGAAGGAAAGATTACTACCGGTTTTGATTGTAATATTTTTTGTCCCGCCAATACGTTTTTCCCACGGGTTAGGAGTCACCTTTGTTGAACGGTGTAAGTCGGCCAACATCGGTGGAGGCATAATCAACTTCCCGTAAGGTTGATAGCCGGGAAAATCGACAAACGGTTTATCTAACGCATGCACAGTCAGAAACAGTTCTCGTGAGATTTCCTTATCAACAGCAACATAAAGATGCAGCTGATTCACCGGTTGGATATTCGGAATTTCCAGGAACAACTGCCGACCGCCTTCAAGAACATAGGCCTCTCGTATCTGCAAAACATCGTGTCCCCGCATCCCCAAATGCAATGTGGAAAATTCGGGCGAACCGTAACCGGGACCGTATCGATAATTCCAGCACTGCGCAAAATGCAATTTCGGATCACTCGCCAATTTGGTATCAACCAGTTCTGAAAACGTCAACATCACTCCGTTTTCATGCACGTGAAAAGCAACCGGTTGCTGCACCTTTTCACCAGTATATCGCACTCGTTGAAAGCATCCATCATCCGTCGTATATGACCCCCAGCCATCCATCCCGGAAAGATAAAGCTGACCATCGTGCGGGTTAAAACGTCCTCGATGCACTCCCGAACGGAACTCTCCCGGCAAAGGAATAATCCCTCCCTGCAACTGCCCTGCAACTTCATCCTGCAGAAGTAGAAAGTGCTTTCCTGCACCGAAGGAGGTGTGAATCATATTGTCGCGGCGTGGCCCCGAAAGGTTTCCCCAGCCTTTATCAGGAACCTGAATCTGCCCGCCGCTGGAGTTATCCAGACCACGCGGCAAGTAGACCAGAGGCAGATCTGGAGCACGGTCATTTTTTGGACCACCCAGACCGAAAAATGGTGGTTGATGCCCGCCTATCGGAAAATCTTTTGTGAGCTGACTGGGAGGTGCCCCTGGACGAAATGCACAAATCATTGAAGCAGGAGTCCATGTTCCTTCTGAACAGGGAACTGTCACCGTCCCCGATGTTGTGATTCCCAATCCATCCGGATTACGAAATCCGGTCGCAATAATTTCAGAAGATTTTCCATCACGAGAAATTCGCACGATCCCTTCATTTCCCGATGCAATATAAAAGCGTCCCTGTTGGTCCCGCTGCAAGCCGCAGATAAAATCATGCCCTGCTGGTGATGTCTTAAACGCGGTTGAAAAACATTCATAGAAATCAGCTTCGCCATCACTGTTGCGATCATGCAATCGAGTGATCTGATCACGCCCCAAAACGAAGATGCCTTCCTTATCGACAACCATTCCTAAAGGCTGATGCAGCCCTGAAGCAAATCGCTTCCATTTCGCTTTTTTCGATGGATAAGAAAAGTCTGTCACTCTCCAGACATCTCCGGTCATCGTGCAAACGTAAGCGATATTATTACGAAGATCGAACGCATGCCCTCCTGCAAACATTAAAGCCTTCCACGGATTTTCAAAAGGCATTTCAATGGTATCGACTGCATACGGATTCTGTTTACCGTGAGTAATTTCAGTCTCAATAATCTGCGGCCATTGCATCTGAGTTGAAACAGTCAGTCCCCGCAAAGGATGTTCTGCACGCGGGGCAACAATCCGTTGAAACTTTCCATTTTCTACCCATGGACTATCCAGGAATTCGGTTTCGCCAAGTCGATAGGCAAAGATTACACGAGAGCCGTTTCGATAGAATCCATGATAAACAAAAGAGGCATTCGGCTTCTTGTTTTTGGGGCGTTCCAGCAATTTCCCATCAATTTTCAATCCACTGAGCAAGCCGTGACGGACGGAAGAAAATTTGAGAAAACCATCTTGCCAGACTGCTTCATAAGATAATTTCTCCGGATTGAAACAGGCGGCCATTTCACCTTTGGAGCCAAAACGAACACAAACTCCGCGAGGCACAACCTTCCCGGCATCGCGAAAAGTTCCAGAGAGTAATGTTCCCAAATCAGTCTGGTTCCAACGACCATCAGCCCAATATTCCTCATTCTGATTCCCCCAATGCCCCTGCTGTCCGCCATCCAGACCCGGAAATTCCTGCACCATTTGCGGTCTGGGAGATTGCCCTCGGAAATAGCGGGCCTGCTTCGCATAAAAATCGTAAATACGATCTCGATTAACAGCCGCGTTCCAACCGGGAGACTCTTCAACATCGAGTGGCTTACGATCAAAAGAAAATGTTGTTGCCCCGTTAACATGTACCATTGCATGAGCAAGAAGTGACTCAACAGCTTCGGTGCGAATTTCATTTTCATGCCCCAGCTGAGATAAAAAGAGAATCAAATCCCGCTGCTCAGAAACAGGCATCGCCTGCATGACATTCCCCGGCATCAATGTACCAATCTGTTTGCGAAAATCGATATCCTCTTTAGAAACAGTCATCACCTTACCGGTAGAGGCATCTTTGAGCTTCAATGCCTGATCATTTTCCTCAGCCAGATACCCCTTCAACGTCAAACCATCTGCAGTAAGAACCTGATGTGTCATATATTCCGGCTTCACTTCACGCCCGGGCCAGAAAACTGATTCAATAATCTGCTCAACAGTTCGCTCTTTTCCAATTTTTGATAAATCCGGCCCGACGGTCCCCCCCTGCTTTCCGATTTTATGGCAGGAAAGGCAGGCATACTTCATCGAACTGAAAACCATTATCCCTCTTTGCCCGTTTCCATTTTTAAGCGCAGCATCTGCAATATTCTTCACGAATTTCGGAGAATAATCTTCCGGGAGATTTACAGAAACCGTCTTCTGCGGTGCAAGCTGCTCAACTGCATTCCCTGGAAAAGTTCGATAAACAGGTTTTTTAGAAGCCGGCTTTCCTGAAAGCTGCCCAACCAACCACGCTAGACCATCCAAATTGTCCTGTAAACGTAATACTGCATTTTTCTGAGTATGATTAAGTATTCCAATCGGCCCGCTGTAAGCACTTTT
>WFOZ01000469.1 GCA_015487825.1 Planctomycetaceae bacterium | reverse complement strand
CGTTCAAACTGCCCCATGTTTTGCGTATTGATACGGAAATACGCCTGAAGCGGGAAATCGATATGCACTCCCGGCGGGATATAAATGAACGACCCTCCCGACCAAACCGCAGAATTCAACGCAGAGAACTTGTTGTCCTCCGGCGGAATGATGGTCGCAAAATACTTGCGGAACAGTTCCGGATGTTCCCGTAGCCCGGAATCGGTATCGGTAAAAATAACTCCCTGCTTCGCCAGATCTTCATTTAACGAACCGTAAACAACTTCCGATTCGTACTGCGCTTTCACTCCGGCCAGATATTTTTTTTCCGCTTCGGGGATGCCCAGCCGATCGTAGGTTTTGCGGATATCTTCAGGAACATCATCCCACGATTTTTCCTGGTGGTCTGATGCTTTGACGTAATAGTAAATGTCCTGGAAATCGAGTTCGGACATATCGCCGCCCCATCGAGGCATCGGTTTTTCCAGAAAGATTTCCAGCGAACGCAACCGGAATTCACGCATCCAGTCCGGTTCGCCTTTCATCTCGGAAATCTGCGAAACGATTTCCCGATCAAGCCCTTTGCGACTGGTGAAGGTGTAATTTTCTGTCGAATCGTGAAAACCAAACTGGTAATCACCAACGCCGACATCACTATTTTCTGCAGTATCCGTAGACACTATTCGCTCCTTAATATGTCGCTGATAACTTCAGCGTAGGGTCCGCTATTGCGGACCATTAAATTAACTTCTAACAAGACTTCGCGTTAAACCAAATTTTCTTGTTTCAATAACAGTAGGGTGCGTCGTGACGCACCTTTAATGTGCATACCTCATTTGGTGCGTTACAACGCACCCTACGAGGTTGCTTCAAAAAATCAAACGGTTGCTTCCTGCTGTTGTTCTTCCTGAGCGGCTTCTTCCGGGTGCCTTTTTCGAACTTCCGCATAACCGTGTGCATGTAACTCGTGTGCCAGGCTTGCATCGCCTGTTTCGACAATTTTCCCCGCCAGCATCACATGTGTAAAATCGGGTTTATTGTATTCGAGTAATCGTTCGTGATGCGTGATAATCAGTACGCCCATTTCAGGACCGGAGAGTTTCGCCAATCCTTCGCTGACAACACGAACTGCATCGCTATCCAACCCGGAATCTGTTTCGTCCAGTAAGGCAAACTTCGGCTTGAGCATCGCCAGTTGCAGAATTTCCATTCGCTTTTTCTCGCCGCCGGAAAAGCCATCATTTAAATAGCGGCGGGCAAATTCGGCATCCATGTTCAACTGCTTCATCGTTTCACGAAGTTCGGTACGGAATTCCCGCATCGAAATCAGGCTTTCACCTTCTTTACGTTCCGGGTTGCGAACATTTGAAATCGCATGACGCAGAAAGTCTGCTACTTTCACACCCGGAATGGTAACCGGATACTGAAAAGCGAGAAACATTCCCAACCTCGCTCGCTCACAGGGATCGAGTTCATTGATGTTGGTTCCATCGATTTCGATGACTCCTTCGGTCACTTCATATTTGGGATGTCCCATCAACGCATAGGCGAGTGTGCTTTTTCCCGATCCGTTCGGCCCCATCAACGCATGAACTTCCCCTTGCGCGATCTCCAGGTTCACTCCCTTGAGAATCGGAGTTTCACCAACGTTTACATGCAGATTTTCAATTTTCAGTTTTAAGCTCATTAGAATTCTATCTTTATCTTGTTTACCAATAACTTGTTTATCCCACCGAAACGGTTTCAAACTTGCAACAGTTGTGACCATCCACACAACGCTGGGTTAATTCCAGAGGAACGCCGAGAATCTTTTCAAAAACTTCATGTTCCAAGTCGCAGATGGAACGATTCTGAGTGGCCAATTCGTGATATGGGCAATTTCTCTCCATCAGTGTCCATTGATTTCCGGATTGTCCCACTTCGACATTAAAGCCGTGTTCAGAAAGAACGCCTTTCAATTCGGAGAGCCGAATCGCAAGCCCTTCGCCTTCAACCGATTCTCCATATCTTTTAACCAGTGTGTCTCGTAGCTGAGACATTACCATCCGCTTTAATTGTATGTCATCAATCGAACTGAGTTGCTCCCAGAGAATCGTTGCCAATTCGACATAGTTATCACCGAGGATTCTCTGCCCTTCATTAGTCAGTTGATACTCATGATGAGGCCGACCACGGCTGGCTCGAACAGACTGACGGGAAACCAGCCCTGCTGCCTGCAATCGTAGTAACCGCTGGCGTATAGCAGTTGCCGTAACTCCTTCCATTTCACATAGTTGTGGAACGGTTGCAGAGCCGATCTGGTGAAGATCTGCTAAAAATTGCCGGTCGGAATTTGCGATATCGGGATCCATATGTACGGTTTCTTTGTAGCAAAAAGCAGTTAATTTCTGCTTTAAAAGGAGATACCAAGAACAACTAAGTCACTCTGATTGTAGTAAACTCGGCAATTAAAACAACTGTTATTGCGAAAATATCACCGGATATCTTCTTGGACAGAGTTTCGCCATATGACTTGATCTGATAAATTCCGCATAATCGGAGTTATCGGGCAACATTTGGGATACAACGGGAGAACATAGATGCACAAGTCTGAAAACTGGGGAACACGGATCGGTGTGATTTTGGCGGTAGCCGGTTCTGCGGTCGGTTTAGGAAATTTTCTCCGCTTCCCCGGTCAGGTCGCCCAAAACGGTGGCGGCGCATTTATGATCCCCTATTTCATCGCGTTGCTCATTTTGGGAATCCCACTTTGCTGGGCCGAATGGACCATGGGGCGATATGGCGGCGTTCGCGGTTTCCATTCTTCACCAGGGATTTTTTCCGTTCTTTGCAAAACTCCCAAAGCGCGGTACATGGGGACCATTGGCCTGTTGATCCCCCTGATTATCTATATGTACTACGTTTTAATTGAAGCCTGGTGCCTGGGGTATGCAATCAGCTATCTCGATGGCTCTTTAATGCCTGCCAATAACCCTGGTGATTACGGTGTATTCTTCGATAATTTCATTGGTGCCAATAGTGATGGTGCCTTACTGACCGCAGAACACAACTGGTTTCTGGGTGTTCTCCTGGTGACATTCGGCTTGAATTTCTTTTTTCTTTATCGAGGAATAACAAAAGGGATAGAAGCATTTTGCCGAGTGGTGATGCCAATTATGGCAATGTTGGCAATAATCGTTCTTATACGCGTACTTACTCTTGGAACCCCGGACCCTGCCCATCCAGATCAGAATGTTATTAATGGTCTGGGAAAATTATGGAATCCAGACTTCTCCAAATTAGCGAATCCTTCGACCTGGCTGGCAGCATCGGGACAGATATTTTTCAGCCTTTCGGTTGGCTTTGGTGTGATTATCAACTACGCCAGTTATTTAAGGAAGAAGGATGATATCGCCTTGAGTGGCTTGACCGCTTCAAGCATGAACGAATTTTTTGAAGTCTGCCTTGGGGGATTAATCACCATCCCTGCGGCTTTTATTTTTTTGGGGAACGCGGTGCCAACAAACAGCACTTTTGCCTTGGGGTTTGTTGCTCTTCCTGAAGTTTTTGCTCATATGCCGATGGGGCAACTTTTTGGGTTCCTCTGGTTCTTTATGCTGTTTATTGCAGCCATTACAAGTAGTCTTTCAATGCTGCAACCTGTGATCGCTTTCTTCGAAGAAGGACTGGGCTTAAAACGACATGCCTCTGCAGCGATCCTGGGGTTAATTTCTATGCTTGGAGCCGGCTTTGTCGTCTATTTCTCCAAGGGAACCGTCGCGATGGACATCATGGATTTCTGGGTCGGGACGGTCTTGCTGGTCGTTCTTGCGTTGATCCAGGCTATTCTTTATGGCTGGGTGCTGGGGATTGAAAAAGGGGAAAAAGAACTACACCGGGGATCACATATTCGAATTCCTCATTTCATTCAATTAATACTGAAGTACGTTACGCCGTTGTTTTTGTTGATCATTTTTTTCATGTTTATTACGGGTGAAGATGCTGCGAAATCAGTCAAGGCGATTCAAGATAATCCTGTTGCGAAAATGACGATGATGTTCATTCTTGTCATCTTTGGCTTCCTGCTATTAATGGTACACATCGCAGGGATTCGCTGGGAAAAAGAAGGGCGGTTTGATCATCTACTTGAGGAAGAGGATGATTGATGTAGGGTCCGCTGTGCGGACCATAATAGGGCATCTTGTTATCAATCGTGGTCCGCACAGCGGACCCTGCGGTTTCAAAATATAACTTCACTGGAGAATTCTCATGGAACCAGCTGGCTGGGTGATGATGATAGTTTCAATTGGGACCGTACTTTGTATGGTCACTTTCTGCCTGGTAAAAGTTCTTTCGCTTCCCGCGGTGGAAATGGACGAAATAAAAGGACCGCTTGAAATTGATACGCAAGATACGGTGGATGCGGATTAGATTGACGTAAAAAGTAGGGTCCGCTATTGCGGACCATCGCATTCAATGCAGGCACCGAACTTTCAGTGTGGTCCGCAGGTAGCGGACCCTACGATTTGGAGCATCCTTTTGTATCAACTGGCAATCCCGACAATCGATCTGGTTATCGTTCTGGTCTACATCGCTGCGGTGGTCCTGTTTGGATTATGGATTGGGCGCGGGCAGAAGGATTTATCAGACTATCTTCTGGGCGGACGAGATTTGCCCTGGTGGGCGATACTCGGTTCCATCGTTGCGACCGAAACAAGTACCGCGACCTTTCTAAGTGTGCCCGGAATCGCGTTTGCAGCCGGGGGGGATTTGCGATTTCTGCAACTGACGTTCGGTTTTATCATCGGGCGAATTATTGTCACCATCGTGCTGCTGCCTCATTATTTCAGCGGGAACATGTTTACCGCTTACGAAGTGCTTGATAAACGTTTCGGCGGCGCAACCAAACAGACGGCATCAATTCTATTTCTTGTGGCTCGCAATCT
>WFOZ01000468.1 GCA_015487825.1 Planctomycetaceae bacterium | reverse complement strand
TCTCTATTGTTGTAGGGTGCATCAAGGTACGCCGAATATTTCAACAATCGATCTCATAAAAAGAAGGCATGGTTCAACGATGCAACTACTTCAGAGAACAAAACTCTTTGCGCCTTTTCTTCCACTGTTACTCTGTTCTGCATTCTGTTTCAATTTTATTATTTCTCAGCAAGTTTTAAGTGCGGAACAGAAGACAGAAAAGAAAGAGAAGCCAGAGGGCAAACCGAAAGAAAATAAACGGTATGAATATCGGGCGGAACATGACCCCAACGGCATTGGCAAGTTTTATCTGGGGCGGGAAATTGCTCACGTCATGGGACACCCGGCTGCCATCTGGCTGGAACGACCTGAACGCGAAAAAGAGGAAAAACTTTCGCTATTGATTAAACTTCTGGAACTCAAGCCGGGCATGAAAGTCGCAGATATCGGAGCGGGATCAGGAGTCCTCACACTTCAAATGGCTCCGCTGGTTGCGCCAAATGGAAAAGTGGTCGCAGTCGATATTCAAAAAGAAATGTTGGTTCGCTTACAGAACAGGCTCTCCAGAACGGGTATAAAGAATGTTGAATTACATCTCGGCGACAATAACAGCCCTCGGCTTAAGCCGAACAGTGTCGATGTTGTCCTGATGGTCGATGTTTATCACGAATTTGAATTTCCCTATGAAATGATTCTGAACATCTCCAGAGCTCTCAAACCAGGCGGCAGAATCGCATTGGTCGAATACCGCATGGAAGATCCCCGTGTCCCGATTAAGCTGGTCCATAAAATGTCTGAAAAACAGTCCATCAAAGAAATGACACAGCCCGCTTTTTCACTGGAACATACCAAAACTATTGACAAACTTCCCAGACAACACCTCATGATTTTTACCCGAAAGTAATTTCAACCGATGACTGCAAATTCGAATCCTCCAGCAAGCCCTTCTTCTTCGACTGGAAACTTTACTGTTGTTTTTCTATTGGTCGTTGTTTTTGCAGGGGCGTTTTACTATTTCGCACAAACCTCTGTTGATGAAGGGAAAAATCTTCTTGAAACTCGCTCTTCACGTGGCGGGCTGGCGGTTGGCAATACTGCCCCGGAAATTAAAGCCGCCGGCTGGATTGACGGCAAAGACCCCGGCATACTTGCCGGCAAAGTTCTTGTCGTAGAAGCCTGGGCTACCTGGTGCCTGCCCTGCCGAGAGAAAGCGCCTGAAATGGTTGAAACCTGGCAGAAATATGCAGACCGGGATGATGTGATTTTCATCGGATTAACCACCGAAACAGAAGGTTCCGTACCAGCCATCAAGTCTTTTCTGGATGAGTTCAATATCAGTTGGCCTAACGGATATGGAGCAACCGAAACACTTGTTGCGTTTCGAGCTAATTACATCCCTTCAGCCTGGGTAATTGACAAAAAAGGGAAAATCATCTGGACGTTCGACTCAGACGAAGGGATGAGCGAAGCCATTGAAAAAGCGTTGAGCCAGAAGTAAGCCGACCAAAAAAACAGTCATAATATTTCAGCCTGACTATTCAATCTGTTTTTTTAGCCAATCGGTCACAATTTCCTGCGCACTCTGCTTTTGATTTTTGTCGCGATCAATCAATGAAAGATCCTGGGCACGAACAACTTTGCGAACGAAAGCATTCTGTTTGGCATCTGCATATTCAGGGGTTAAAACCGCAGGGTGGACGATAACACAATCCCAGGTTGGCTTCCCGAAATTCAAGGAGTAGTTCATCGTCCAGCTATAATCATGAAAATTTTCTGCGAGCGTCCCTTTCATTGCAGTGGGTGGGATGGCAATGAGAACCAGATCCGGTTTTTGGGGACGGACGATCCTTTTGGAATCCGCATGAATCTGCTTCAACGACTTTCCTTGAACCGGCCATACAATGATTTCCAGTTTTGCTTTCGGTGCGATTTCCTGAAATGCCTGTCGGATGATTTTGTCCAACGGGGGCATCGCGATAATTTTGATCGGCTTATTTGATTGAACAAGCGATTGAGTTCGAGGAAGAATTGGCAAAGGGGGACCGACATCTGCCAGAGAAACGGATTGATCTGTCATCGATTTTACGATCATCTGAGCCATTGTTCGATGACCACTCATATTGGGATGAATTTCATCGCTGAGTAAAAACTGCCAATCTTGCTTGTTCTTTTTTCGTAGTAAATCCATCTGCTGATAACAGTCGCAAAGGGGAACGTTTTTCTCACGAGCAACTTTTCTAACGATATCGCAATACTTGATCAAAACTTCGCTCGGACGACTGGAAGTGCTGACGATGTTATTGGGAGTGCAGAGCAAAACTTCTGCGCCGACTTCTACACATTTCTGAATGATCGTTTTCAGATTCGCCTCATAGGTTTCCAGTGGAACGCGGGTCATATCATTCAAACCAAACATCACCGTAACCAGTGCCGGGGTATGTTTGAGAACGTCTCGATCAATTCGAGCCAGTGCATTAACTGTGGTATGTCCGCTAATCCCCGCGTTGATCATTGTCAATTGCGATTCGGGATA
>WFOZ01000467.1 GCA_015487825.1 Planctomycetaceae bacterium | reverse complement strand
TGAATATCCAGAAAACTTTCGCACAACCTGCCCCCAGGGTTGGATACCTGATTGTATCTGGGGGCAAATTGTCGTCAGCCGTCTCGTCATTTGGTCGCAACACCTCCGACAATTTGTCCCCAGCCACCCATCACTGAATAGTTACCAGATAGCTTTGGAAAGCCGTCTTACGGGGCGTTTAAAAGTTTACCAGCAGTAGAGGTCAACTCATGGCTAAAGCGGAGCAGTACCTCAAACCGGAAGTAATTCGCAATGTCGCCCGGCTTGATTTGCGAGCGCGGTTTATTGTTGAAGGTTTCTTGAGTGGACTTCATACAAGCCCGTTTCATGGATTCAGTGTAGAATTCAGTGAACACAGGCGTTATTCCACCGGAGATGACCCGAAGGATATCGATTGGCTCGTTTACGCGAAAACAGACCGCTATTACATCAAAAAATACCAGGCGGAAACCAATATCACGGGCTATTTAATGCTCGATCTTTCCGAGAGCATGGGCTACACCTTTCGGCAGGATCTAACTAAATTCGAATACAGCGTTTCCCTGGCAGCTGCTCTTGCCTACATGATGATTCACCAACAGGATCCGGTTGGGCTGGTTACGTTCGATCAAAAATTACGTGCAACTCTTCCTGCAAAAAGCAGACGTTCCCAACTGGCAACAATTCTGGCACTGTTGGCACGTGCACAACCGACCGGGCCGACAGAAATCGCTCATTCGTTGAGGCAATTCGCTCCGATGGTTAAGCACAAAAGTCTGATTATGCTTTTTTCCGATCTGCTGGTCGACCCCGGCCCTGTGCTGGATTCCTTGCGATTACTTCGCCATGCGGGGCACGATGTCATCGTTTTTAATGTTCTTGATGAAGCAGAAGTCACCTTCCCGTTCAGTGGTTCAGTTTCCCTGCGTGATCCTGAAACCGAAAAGCAGCTCAAGCTTGATGCATCGGGTATCCGTAATGATTACCTAGAGGCGATGAAAGAACTGCGAGAAACCTACAAAAAAGAATGCCTGGCAATGGGAGCCGATTTTGTCCCGCTCGATACCAGCATGAGATTCGATACAGCATTGGTCGAATACCTCTCTCAAAGACGCGCCAGATTCTAATAAAGGGAAAGAATTCAGTTAAAATATGTACAAACAGACCGGGTTTGCAGTTTCATCTTGCCTCAATCAGGGGAATAGAGCAGAATCCTCCACATTCGCAGGCTGTAGAAGTTTTCTGTAGCGAAATAACTCCTCGTCTTTTGTAGATACTGCCTTATTGTGACTCAATCACAAGCAACACGTTTTCTGTTACTGCTTCTGTTAATTTTCCCCGGGTGTTTCACTCTTGGAGGAAAACCGCAGCAAGTCCAGACGATGAATAACCCGTTGATTCTCACCGCGAATAGTGAGGATGTTGCCTGGGAACGGACCATCGATGTGTTGCACGGATTTCTGTTTGAAATTGAACGCGAGAATCGTCAGGCCCGTACAATCGAAACAAAGTACAAAGTTGGCTCCGGTTTGTTTGAGCCTTGGCACAGAGAATCGGTCGGCTGGAATAATCGGCTCGAAAGTACATTGCAGACGGTCCGTCGAAAAGTGATCGTTACCCTCTCGCAGGTTTCTCGGGGTTCACAAAATACTTACGTTGTACAGGTCGTTGCGCTTAAAGAAGTTGAGGATCTGGACGCAATCGCAGCAAATTCGCCGGGAGGAGCCACTTTTCAGGAAAGCACGCCGCTGAGTAGAGATCTCAACCAAACTCTCGGTCAGTCCCGCCCCTCAGGATGGATTCCACGGGGAAGAGATTTTGCATTGGAGCAGGCTATTTTAAGTCGTCTGCAAAAACTCTCAACTGAAGTACAATCCTCTCGATAAATAGAGCCTGCTGATTCGACGCATAACAATTATTGGCCGGATGATGCTGAATAGAACATGCTTCATATCACGATTTCTGCAGGAGGCTCTTGATTATTTCTAAATGAACAAAAGCAAGCAGGAAAAAATCGACGCCGGGAAGAAATTATCAGGTATGGATTCAAAAACAGAGCACACAAGACTTGGGCAACTCGCTTCGACTGCAATTTGTGGAAACGATATCACTTCTTCCTGTCTGTATGTTTCAGCACTGGCAATTGGCTACGCCGGCCGCTGGGCTCCTGTATGCCTGCTGTTTGTCGCAGGGACTTTGTACCTTTTTCGATCTATTTACGCTGAAGTCGTTGGGGCAATTCCTCTCAACGGAGGAGCTTATAATGCGCTGCTGAATACGACGAGTAAATTTCGTGCTTCGATTGCAGCCTGCTTGACGATTCTCTCTTACATGGCAACTGCTGTCATTTCATCAAACGAAGCGATGCACTATTTGCATACACTTTGGGAAGGGCTGCCGATTATACCTGCCACGATTGGGCTGCTGGCGTTTTTCATGGTTCTATCCGTAATCGGCATTACCGAATCAGCAGTGGTAGCAATTGGAATTTTTATCTTCCACTTATTTTCGATGCTGCTTCTGCTGATTCTCGGTTCGATTGCTATATTCAGTACGGGGACCGAAATGCTTTGGCAAAACCTGGGAGAGCCGGCACCTGGCGGAATTTGGGTTGCGTTATTCTTCGGGTTTTCAGCTTCAATGCTGGGAATCTCCGGGTTTGAATCTTCTTCCAACTTTGTCGAAGAGCAGGCGGATGGAGTCTTTCCGAAAACGCTTCGCAATATGTGGATTGCGGTCACAATTCTTAATCCGGGAATGGCTATTCTGGCTTTGGCTTTAGTTTCTACTCCCGAGGTTCGCGATACTTACCAGAACGCTTTGCTTTCCCATATGGGGACCATTGCTGCGGGCAACTGGTTATCATGGTTAATCAGCATCGATGCAGTTCTCGTACTCAGTGGTGCGACGCTGACAAGTTTTGTCGGGGTAACCGGGCTGATCAAACGCATGACGCTGGATCGCTGTTTGCCACGTTTTCTATTGAAAGAAAACCGCAGGGGCACGCCGCACCGCATTATCATTACGTTTTTTCTGCTATCGGTTTCGGTGCTGATGATTACCCAAGGCGACCTGAAATCAATTGCAGCCGTCTACACGCTGTCGTTTCTATCAGTGATGGGGCTGTTCGCTATTGGAAATTTGCTACTGAAAATTAAACGGGCGAACCTGCCACGACCTTCGCAGGCTTCTTATCAAACAGTCCTGGTTGCCCTGCTTGCTATTGGTATCGCAACTTATGGAAATGCGCAACTTAACAGACGATATTTACTTGTGTTCCTTGAATATCTGGTGCCGACTATTTTGATCGTGACTGTGATGTTAACACGAACACAAATTCTGGAATTGACGGTCTTTTTTGTCGATGAAATTCGCCAAATGGTCAGCCGGGAAAAGAAAGAAGCCATTGAACAGCACGACCGGTTATCAGCCGCCTGGTGGATCCGGATTGGTCGCAGAACGAATCGTTTTGATAATTATTTGCACGACTGGCTTGACGAAATACGTAAACAGCAAATCGTCTTTTTTACTCGAGGGGACAATCTTCCTAATTTGAATCGCGTAATCCTTTACATCAGGGAAAACGAGCATACCAATCATATTAAAATTGTGCATGTACGTCAGAAAGACACTGTCGTTCTACCTAAGTTGAAAGAACATATCCTCTTTTTGGATGAAGCTTACCCGGAAATTGATATCGAGTTTGTCGAACTGGAAGGAACGTTCTCTCCCGAGTTGCTTCACTCTCTTTCCAGGCAGTGGGATATCCCGGCAAACTTAATGTTTATCGGAGCACCAACAGGCCAGCTCAAATTTCGCCTGGCAGAGTTGGGTGGCGTCAGGCTGATTATCTGATTCGCGGTTCAGGATACCCTCGACGTTTACGTTGATCAAAACAGGCAAGATTCGTTACCTTCTGGGGACAAATTGTCGGACGTGTTGAGAACAATTGACGATAGCGTCAGGCGACAATCTGACCCCAGCCACCCTCCGCTGAGTAGTTACCAAGCAAGATTCGTTGCCGGAGAGTCTGTAGTACGATGCCAATAATGGCAAATGGTCTATGGACAGCCTGCACACCGACTATTGTCGTTTGCTCTTTTCGCTGTTCTTCCCGAAGAATTGGCATCACTCTTTTTCGGTAAATCTGGCGTTATCCAGTTAAGGTTTCCGGATAAAGTGGGCGGCGTAGCTTCTTACGGTTTGACCGCTCAGGACGTGGAAGTTTCTCAGGTTTTCTATTGTTTGCTGACTGAAACGGTTTAATGGTACGTGGATAAGCTTCTTTTTGTATTTCCTTGCCAGTCGCTTCCAGGCCATTCCGGGAGGACCTGCGCAGAGGATAGCGATATGGGTTTCATTGCTGTAGGAACAGCCTGCAACAATCAGGCGTTCTTCCAGCGTGTCGACGTAATCGAATTGGCGATCCGTCCAGATATCAGGCACGGCTCGAGGTGGAAAAAGGAATAATGCGCCGCCGTATTGTGCCTGGGCGATACCGGGGCCAACCATTTCTTCGGTGTAGGGGGTTGCATAAAATGCGAGTGTAGATTCATCATTGTGTTCCGCCTGCCAGGTAATTCGCCAGGAATATTCGCGTGGATCAGCTGGAGAATCGAACAGCATGATGACGCAATCCAGGCCACCTCGAACGGGAGGGAATTCTTTTACATAAAGTTCGCCGGTATGCCAGTTGCGAAGTGTTTCGCGTATATCGAGACCATCTTTGAAACTGGAACTAAATTTTTCTGTGCGAGCCAGATCATTGCCCAGAAAGGCAAGTGCCTGATCTTTGACATGAGTGCGGAATCGTTCAATCGCATCGTCTTCCGGTGGCCAGCTGCAATGCGAGAACCAGTTCCAGTTGGTAAGCCATTTTTCCTGATCGATTTTGGGCGGCTTTGATTTCAACTCGCAGCTACGCCAGGAGACCGGATGCCCGGGTAGCCGGGATTTCATCGTGACGATATCGCCATCCGGCAGCCGGGACTGTTCGATCCCCATCGTGATTTTTAATCGATTCGCTGGGCAGGGAAACGGATATTGGCGAGCAATTTCTGCCAGTGTGATTGCAAACTGATCCCCGAAGATTTGTTGAGCGGCGATAATAAGCGTGTATAAATCAGGAGTCAGGCGTCGTTCGACAAGGGCCAGATTGCGGACATAGCGAAAATAAGTACTCAATAATTTCGGTGTGATTGGTCGTGCCCGTTTGCCCAGCTCTTCCTGATATCTTGTTCGTGTTTCCATTAGAAGTAGACGAATACCATCCACGCTCAGGTTTTCATCATCATCTAAATCGTATCGAGCCTGTTC
>WFOZ01000466.1 GCA_015487825.1 Planctomycetaceae bacterium | reverse complement strand
GTCCGCTATTGCGGACCACCGCAGAAATAGGAGGATCCACTTCCCACCGTGGTCCGCAATAGCGGCCCCTACAAATAACCTTGATTTCTGCAATAACCAAACATTGCTGAATAGTTACATTATTTCAATGATTAGAATTATTTCTCTGTATTACTAACGGTAAAAGTTTGCGAACGGCTCGCAAAATTCAGAAAAATATCAGTTTGGTTACGGCTATCAGAATGAACCAGTCGTGCTCTTTGTGTTACGGACCAGTTTTGTTGAGAAGCTCATTCGGGCGATGAATTTTGAATGCGATTTTTCATTGCAGCCAATTCGTCTTCAATTTCCTCTTCACGTATTTGCCGGGCAGTTGATGTTAAAGAAGTATCATCGCCTTTATCACCTTCGATCCCCAGTTCAGATTGTTTCCGTTTTGCTTCTGCCAGGCGGGCTTCCAAAGCGCGGTAAGTTGTCATCAGACTTTCGTAAGTAGAATGAGCAATCTGAACCTGTTGCTCAAGACCTGCAACAATATCGGCAGCTTCTTTTTTGCGATACAACGAGGTACGGGCCGTATTTTCGTCGCCCGCATTAAGTTGCTCCAGAGCAGTTGCTTCCCAGTCAGCCACCTGTTTTCTGGAATCTTCCAGTTCCTGCTCCAGATTTTTCTTGCTTTTCCGGGCAGTTTGAACGCTGCGCTGTGCTCCGACAAGTCCCTGTTCCATTTCGTTCATCACTTCCTGCAATGTCGCCTGGGGATCATCAGAATTTGTAAGCAGATCGGTCAGGTTACAGGTTACAATGTCTGTCAAACGGCTAAAAAAGGGCATCACTTCGCCTCGCAATAGGACCAGAAAAAAACGGGACTGAGACCAGTCTAACTATATTTTACGAATTCGGGAGAGTAAGGCCCTGTTCTCCGAGAAATAATCGCACCAATTCCTAAAATACTAACTGATTTCGAGAGCTATTTGAGAACGCAGCAAAGTTGGTATGAGATCAAATGTTCTTTTCAATTTATTGGTTTTTACAAAAATCAAGCCGCTTTTTGCCGGGTTTGAGGCGAAGTGAGTCGCTTCAATAAAAATTCAGCCGTCTTGTGAGAGGCCTGTGACTCAGCTATTTCATCTGCTAATTCGGCAAGTTCTCTCTGAACTGAATTCAATTCTCCCGGTTCATTCAGCCAGCGGTCAAAAATAGCGGTGATCTGGTTGACTGTTTTCTTTCCCGAGCTGATAAACGGGAACTCCGGCATGATTTCCCGCCCGCTGATTAAATTGGGAAGAGTAATGTACTTACATCTGATCATCAAAGTAGTTATCAATCCCATGACCCAGCCTCCTTTGTAAACAACGACACTTGGCGTTTTTCGGGCCAGAAGTTCGAGACTGACAGAACCGGAAACCATCAGGCAACAGTCAACTGCTTCGATGACTTCGGAAGTACGTCCTACTTCAAAAGAAACAGGCAAGGGCTTTGCGTATTCGCGAAGTTTCTGTTCACAAAATTCCCGATGAGATGATTTGTGATTGGCAACAATAAACCTGCACTGGGGATGCAGTGTTGAAATCCGATCGACAATTTCCAGCATCACCGGCCAGTTCATCGATAATTCCATCTTGCGGGATCCGGGGAGTAATCCGATTACCTGTTCGGATCCGTTTCGTAATTCCGCAACTGTCTGCTCATCCACCGGATGGCCGGCAACTTCCTCAAAAAACGGATGCCCGACAAAAGTTGTCTCGACTCCCCGCTCGCGATACCATTCGGTTTCGAAACGGAGGCCGGAAAGCACCTGGTCGACATTTTTCCGAATTCGTTTGACTCGCCAGCCTCCCCAGGCCCACAGTTGAGGTGGCATGTAGTAATAAACGGGAATGCCTGCTTTTTTTGCATAATGAGCAATCCACCAGTTGAAACCAGGGAAATCGACCAGAACGACTGCATCCGGTTTGTACTCGCGGAAATAGCGATCAGCCTGAAAGGCAAGGCGAAAGAACTTGCCGATCATTGGCAGAACTTTTACGATTCCCATCACGGCCATTGTTGTCAACGGAAAGATAATTTGGCACCCAGCCGCCTCCATTTCTTCACCGCCGTACCCGACACATTCACAATCGGGATGTCGGGATT
>WFOZ01000465.1 GCA_015487825.1 Planctomycetaceae bacterium | reverse complement strand
CTGTTACAGGGGCAGGGTTCGTTGCGTCCAATTTTGGCTTTTTGGCGAAAGATTGTCCTGGGTGGGTAGATTGGCTCGGCATACTCGTTACCGACTTGATCGTCATATTCACTTTGAAAAACAGATTCATCTTCCTCGTCCTCGTCTAATAATAGTCGTAACGAGGTCGTGTCTATTTCAGCGATTTCAGCGATTTTCTTTTCATATTCCAAACGCGATTCTTCGCTTTTCTTTTTCCAATCTGCAAACTCAGGAAAATCAATTTCAAGCGGTGTGCAGACTGTAACAAGGGTATCTCGCAATTCGCCAATCTCTGGGTCGAACTCGCTTTCAAGGATGTATTGCCGCACCGGTTCAACCGCTTCGGAAGAAAAATGAGTTAGAGCGGCATACCCAAGAAATGTCTTGATCTCCCCATCTTCCTCTTCATTGAAAAGCTCGACACACTTTTCAGCACACTTTTTCGTGTGCAATTTTTCCAGGATATCAATACCGTGCAGCTTAAAAGACCATTCCGCGGTGGAGAATTCCTTTGAGACAGATTCTAAAACATCTCTTCCGCCAATTTGGACCAATGCCCTCGTGCTCACCTCACTGTACCATTCATGATCATCCTTGATCGCTTTGATCAGCAAAGGGACCGCTGAAGTAAGTCGCAATTCTCCTGCCAGGCGAATAACGAATCCCTGCATTAACTCTCGCGGACTGCCCAGTGAAAAATCCATTTCTTCATCGAGCATCGCAAGCACCTGATCAGCAATATCTGCACCGCTACGAGCCAGGGCTTCCACAATTCGATGTGCGTGAGGAGTATCCATCTCGTAGATGTATTTTTTCTCGTTCTCTCGTTCGCAGAAATCCATCAATTTGTTCCAGAGAGATTCAGGCGATTCGGAAAGCAAACTGATTCGTTCGGAAAGTGCATGACCTGCTTCAGGATGCAAAGCAGGAAGCTTCAGGATCTCGGACTCTTTATCTCGAACAAGCGAAAGATCAGCTTTGGCAAGCAGGTCGGACAGAGAACGAATGTAAAGAATGTGATGAGTGGGCGTGTTTTGCTCACCCCATTTCTGGTTGAGTTCCTCCATGCACCATTGAATGGTACTTTTCGTCTGTGGAAGTTCTATGGCTTCGCAGGCGAACTGGAAGGGTCCCCTTTCATTCAAGCTTTTTATCGCTTCGATAACGAGCGGCATGACGGTTTTGTCTTGACTGAACGAGCGTGAGAAATAACTCAGAGCCAAGCGACCAACAGTTGGTTCGGGGTGGAGAATTGCTTGTTTAATTTGTTCTTCGGACAGTCGCATGGCTGTAATCCTTTCGTGTATGTCATTCCGTTTGAGGGGCAGAGAACATCATGGGCACCGAATTCTGACGAAAAGAATCTGGTGATAAGAACCCCTTGGACGAGCCGACCAGAGGTGAGCCTCCCCCCTTTTCAATTCTGTATTCTATTTTTACGGTTCTGTTTTTGATAGAATAAAAGGCCAAAAATAATGCTTCCTTTTGTTTTTTGTGGCTGAAAAATAGATTTCTGATCAACGAAAACAAGCAGATGCATCATTCAGAGACGAAGAACCCCGAGTCCTATTTGCTTCCAAGCTGGCGATTGGCAGCAAATAGGAAATTTTTCAGAAACAGGAACCAATCATCATGATCTCGACGCTCATTTTCTGTCTCTGTTTGTTCGCGGTCGATTTGCAGCCGCTTGAAAATATTTCGCCGAACCCTTCTTTTGAAGAAGATGCCAATCGAGATGATCTCCCGGATGGATGGACGCCCAATGCTTACCAGTCCAAAGGAACTTTGAAATGGGACAAAACCGTTGCTCATCATGGCAAAGCGTCTCTTCGAATCAGTGATCCGGGAAGAGATAACTCCAAAGATTGGCAAAAAAGTACGTCCCGCTGGTATTCTTTTCCTCGTCCGGTCGAACCAGGAACAACTTATACATTGGAAGTCTGGATAAAAACGAAAAATGTCACCGGGCGTCCGCAGGCGATTTTGTCCTGGCAAAGTGAAAACCGCTGGTTGGATCAATCGTCCACAAAGCAGATCAGCGGCACAAACGACTGGCAAAAAGTGACTCTCTCCGCTCGCGCACCTTCCAATGCAGATAGTATGATACTGATTCTTGGACTGGGTTATGGCGAGGGGACCGTCTGGTTTGATGATCTCAAAGTGACCGGAAAAAGCGAGCCTCTTCCGGAAGTTCAATACACTTTTCACGACACGAAAAAATGGTTCCCGTTTGAATTCCCACTGGATGATACCAACAGGGACAGTATCGATTTAAGTCACTTCCTGCACACACCGGCTGGCAAATATGGGTTTGTGACCGTCAAGCCAGATGGGCATTTTTATTACGAAAATGGAAAACGGGCACGTTTTTTTGGCACCAATTTGGGCGGGGGCGATTGTACTCCCGAGAAGCAAACCGCCCGTATGCTGGCTGATCGCTTTGCAAAATATGGCGTGAATATGATTCGCCTGCACTCTATGGACAGTCCGTCTGGAGGATTGATCGATTACTCGAAAGGGAACAGTCAAAATTTGGATGAAGACGTTCTCGACCGGCTCGATTATTTAATCGCTCAATTCAAAAAACGGGGCATCTACATTTATATGGACCTGCTCGATTACCGGATGTTCAAGGATGCTGATGGTGTCAAACTTGCAGATACTTTCACGCACAACTGGGCCGGTTCGATGAAAGGGGCTTCCATTTTCGATGAGCGAATGATTGAACTGCAAAAAGATTACGCCACGAAAT
>WFOZ01000464.1 GCA_015487825.1 Planctomycetaceae bacterium | reverse complement strand
GTTCCTGCCAAAGAAAAATAGCCAGCGGAAGCTAAAAAAGCAACTAAGCCCCCTGCTTCGGAAGGATCAAAGCCGAAAGAAGCCCCCAAAACAGAAAAGAAGCCCGCTTCCTGAGGAATCAGAGGAAAAAAATGAGTGTTTTTCGCATCGATGCGATTGACTCATTTGACTGGGCCTCATAAAGTAGTCTCTTGGCAAGCGTTTTTATTAAGAAGTAATTGAAATGAACATCAGCGTGATCATTATGGGATCCATTATTTGCCCCCTGTGAAGGGTGACGCTGAGGTTCGTGCTATAGATATTGAAATCCTCTCAGGTCACTCACCTGGGAGGATTTTTTTCGTAGAGTCTGCTATTGCGGACCACGACGGAAGAACGACCCTTGTTTTGTCCGTAATAGCGGACCCTACAGCTACCTTTTGATAGCAGATTCTAACGAGACAGACAGGAATGCCTGTACTCCATTTAATAGAAACAGAACATATTATTGAGTGAAACGGCGAGGAATCTATGGCTCATTTGCAAATATACGATACAACACTGCGCGATGGTTCGCAGGGAGAAGGGATCAATTTTTCCTTGCAGGATAAATTGATGATCACTCGAAAACTGGATGAACTCGGCTTCGATTTTATTGAAGGTGGATTTGCCGTTTCCAACCAGAAGGACTCCGAATACTTTCAACGTGTGGCGGATATGGATTTGCGTCACGCAAAAATTTGCGCTTTTGGCATGACACGCAAAAAAGAAATTGCCGCCGAGGATGATGGCGGGTTGATTGCGCTGCGAGACTCCAAAGCCCCTGTCTGTACAGTTGTTGGGAAAACCTGGGATTTACACGTCGCTGAAGTTTTGCGCATCGAAGAGCAGGAAAATCTGGCGATGATCAGTGATTCGGTTGCTTATCTTCGTGCAGAAGGCAGGCGGGTTATTTACGATGCGGAACATTATTTTGATGGCTACGCTCGTAATCCTGAATTCGCACTGAAGACGATCCAGGCGGCTGCTCAGGCGGGAGCAGAGCTTGTTTGCCTATGCGACACCAATGGCGGCGCTCTCCCAGAACAGGTAGCCGCTGCGGTTCAAGCTGCGAAAGAAGCGATTGATGCCCCGCTGGGAATTCACTGCCATAACGATTCCGAACTTGCGATTGCAAATACACTGATCGCAGTTGATGCCGGTGCGGTTCAGGTACAGGGGACAATCAACGGTATCGGCGAGCGATGTGGTAACGCGGATTTGATCAGTTCGGTTGCCAATCTTGTTCTCAAAAAAGGGCACGAAGCACTCATTGAGGGTGCCGTTTCGCATTTGACTGAACTTTCGCGTTATGTCTATGAATTATCAAATATGAACTTTCGCTCCAGCCAACCATTCGTGGGAAGTAGCGCGTTCGCCCATAAGGGGGGAATGCACGTCCACGCGGTTAATCGTATCGCTTCCAGTTACGAACATATAACTCCTGAAGTGGTTGGAAATACTCGTAAGATTCTGGTCAGCGAACTCTCCGGGCGTTCCAATATCGTTGCCAAAACGACGAAGTATAAGCTCGATCAGGATAGCCAGTTAATGAAAGATATCCTGCAAAAAGTCGAACAGATGGAGTACACGGGCTATCAATTCGAAGCGGCAGAGGCTTCGTTTGATTTGCTTATCAAGAAAGTCGCCAAAACTTATACTCCCAAGTTTGACAGAATTCATTATCGTGTTGAGGTAGAAACGACAAAACACGAGTCTCCTGAAACGGAAGCGACTGTCAAACTAAAAGTGAATGGCGGGACCGAGCACGTTGTTGCAGAGGGGGATGGTCCGGTCAATGCGCTTGATAACGCAATTCGCAAAGCTTTATTACCAGCCTACCCTGCTCTGGCCTCCATGCAGCTTGTTGACTATAAAGTGCGTGTTATCAATTCGACCGAAGGAACCGCTGCCCGGGTTCGCGTAGTAATTGAAAGTAAAGATGAAAAAGATGTTTGGAGTACAATCGGCGTAAGTGAAAATATCATCGAAGCAAGCTGGCTCGCATTAGTCGATAGTGTTGAATATAAACTTTACAAAGACGCTGGAGAATTTGACATCGCGTAGATGTTCTGCATTTAGCGTAGGGTCCGCTGTGCGGACAAAGATTCCCATCTCATGGTCCGCATAGCGGACCCTACTTTTTAATATAATCGTTCATAATGATTGAAATACCAAAGCAATACGATCCTGCACAGGCACAACAAAAGTGGTACTCCTTCTGGGAAGAAAACGGCTATTTTAATGCTGACCCAAACCCGGATAAAAAACCGCACGTCATTATGATCCCGCTGCCCAATGTAACCGGGGCGCTGCACATGGGACATGCACTTAACGGGACGATTCAGGATTTACTGACGCGCTGGCGGCGAATGCAAGGTTATGAAGCGTTGTGGATGCCGGGGACGGATCATGCGGGGATTGCGACTCAAGCCGTTGTCGAACGCCGCATGCTGGAGCAGGAAGGTTTAACCCGGCACGATATCGGTCGCGAAGCGCTGGTTAATCGTATCTGGAAGTGGAAAGATTCGTATGAGAAACGAATTCTCAATCAATTAAAACAGTTGGGAGCCAGTTGCGACTGGAGACGAACCCGCTTCACGCTCGATGAAGTCTGCTCAAAAGCGGTTCGCAAAACGTTTTTGAAACTGTTCAAAGATGGCAAAATCTATCGGGGGAAAAGGCTTGTCAACTGGGATGCTTTTTTGCAAACCGCGGTTGCAGATGATGAAGTCTTTACCGAAGATGTCGATGGTCATTTTTGGCAATTCAACTACCCGGTTGTTGATGCACAGGGAAAACCGACTGGCGAAAAACTTTCGTTTTCGACAACACGTCCTGAAACGATGCTCGGTGATACTGCAATGTGCGTGCATCCCTCAGATGAGCGATACGCCCACCTGGTTGGCAAATCTGTATTGATTCCTCTTAATGGTCGCATCATTCCGATTGTTGCTGATGCGTTGCTTGCGGATAAGGAGAAGGGGACCGGGTGCGTCAAAGTAACTCCGGCACACGATCCAAACGATTACGCGTGCGGATTGCGCAATCAGCTGGAGATGATCAATATTCTGAATCCTGATGGGACAATGAACAATAGCTGCGGTGATTTTACCGGGTTGGATCGATACGAAGCTCGTAAACAAATTGTTGCCAGGATGGATGAATTGGGGCATTTTGAATCAGTCGAAGATCGCGTTATTCCGCTTAAGCATAGTGATCGCTCGAAAACACCGGTCGAACCCTATCTCTCCGATCAATGGTTCGTGCAAATGGATGAACTGGCACAAAGTGCAATTGACGCTGTTGAAGAAAAGCGGGTTCGTTTTTTTCCTGCCCGGTATTCGAAAACATATCTCGACTGGCTGGGAGAAAAACGGGACTGGTGTATTTCGCGTCAACTCTGGTGGGGGCATCGCATTCCGATTTGGTATTGTGAAACCTGCACAGAAGAAGAATTGAAGCAGGCGTTTGATTCTCGCGATGATGTTTCTTACACGCGCGATGCAGAAGATCGTTACTGGCTTATTTGCGCCGAACACGATCTCGACCCCGAAGCGCTGGGGCGCGAACATGAATTGATTCAGGATGAAGATGTTCTGGATACATGGTTCAGTTCTGCGTTATGGCCGCATGCGACGCTCGGCTGGCCCGATCTCGAACATAACCCACCGCTTAATGGAGAAGCTGATCCGAACAGTTCTGGAAAAAATGAAGTTCTTGACTACTTCTATCCCGGTAATGTACTGGTAACTAGCCGGGATATTATCACGCTGTGGGTAGCGAGAATGGTGCTGACCGGACTGTATAACATGGATGACATTCCGTTTTCACATGTTTGTATTCACCCGAAAATTCTGGATGGTTTCGGGCGAACGATGTCGAAATCAAAAGGGAACGGTGTCGATCCGATGGATTTAATCGACAAATACGGCACCGATGCGGTCCGCTTTACAATTGCTTCGCTGGCAGGCGAAACGCAAGATGTGAAACTGCCGGTTGGCTATGAAGACCCGGAAACGGGAGAAGTGGTTCCTCAATTGATTGAGCATACCGAAGCGATGCCCGTTGATGGTGTGAAGCCTCGTATCAAGTTCCCGAAGAGCAAACATGAGTTCCAGTATTCAACGCCAAATTACGAGCCAGACCCTGGCGAACCAGTGGCGAGAATTGTATCGGAGCGTTTTGAATACGGCAGAAACTTCTGCAATAAGTTCTGGAACGCTTGCCGATTTGCGATGATGAATCTGGAAGGTTACTCTCCCCGAGATATCGATCATTCCAGTTTGCCGTTGGAAGACCGTTGGATTTTGAGCCGTCTTTCGAAAGTTTGTGAAGAATTGACGATGTATCTGGAACGATATCAATTTGATGCTGCGACACGGACGCTGCGAGATTTTACCTGGAATGAGTTTTGCGACTGGTACCTCGAAATGCTCAAGCCGCGACTGCGAGATGAAGTAAAACGAGCTGATGCTCAGGCGGTATTGGTCGGCGTACTCGATACGCTGTTGCGACTACTGGCTCCGTTTACTCCCTTCATTACGGAAGAATTATGGCATCAATTAAAAGAGCTGGCTCCGGAACGAGGATTGCCCACGCCACAGCCTGCTGAAGAATCTGCGATGAAAGCAGCCTGGCCGACGATACCAAAACAGTGGCAGGATGACGGTATTGAAACCCGATTTGATCGTTTGAGAGAAACGGTTATCGCGGTGCGAAATGTTCGCGCTGTTTACGGTATTGCGCCGAAAACACCCCTCTCACTATTAATGAGAACGAGACCGGAGATTGCCAGCGAGATGGAATCGGTTGCAGATCAATTCGATAATCTGGCGAAAACGATTTTAGAATCAGCTGGTGCGGAAGTGGTGCATCCGGTCGGTTCGGCTAGCTTCACGATTGGCGATATCGACGGTTTTATCCCGCTGGAAGGAGTGATTGACATTGCAGCAGAGTTGAATCGATTGAATAAAGAAGCGGATAAATTCAAAGGATTTATTGCTGGACATGAGAAAAAGCTAAGCAACGAAAGATTTGTCTCTGGTGCTCCGGCTGATGTCGTCAATAATGTTAAAGAAACGTTGGCCAACTTGAAACATCAACTAGCCAGTACCGAAGAAGTGATTGAACAGCTGAAAAAAATGCAGTAATCCTGAAACCAGAGAGATTAATAATGGCAACCAAAGACAGTAATGGTAACGAATTGAACGATGGAGATTCAGTTCAGGTAATTAAGGATTTGAAAGTAAAAGGCTCTTCCCTGACACTTAAAAGAGGGAAAGTTTTCAAGAAAATTCGTCTTACATCCAATGAAGAACAGGTCGAATGCAAAGATGGAAAAAGCACGTTGGTACTCAAAACATGTTTTTTGAAGAGAGCATGAGATTAATTCAGTCTTGAGGAATTTGAGTGAAATTGATGGTTCTCTGGAATTTATTCTCCTGAATCCGGTATGATACAGGCATTCTCAATGCAAACATTTCTATTCGCCGAATTCTCAGGAGAACACAATGGCATTTCAGCAAGGTGCTTTGACGGTCTACAAAGCGGGTGAACTGACAGTCGTCGGGTTTGGAGGACAGGATGCACTTATTAACGTGAATCTTGCAGAATGTCGAGATGAGCTGATCAGTCTGATTAAAGAGCATAACTGCAAAACACTTGCCTTTGATCTTACAGGCGTCAAGCTGATCCCAAGTGGAACCCTCGGCCTGATCGCAGCGATGCGAAAACTGGGAGTCGATGTGCATATTTATAACCCTTCGGAAGATGTACGCGATGTGCTTGAAATCACCAAGCTCGATACGATTATCAAAGTTCACGAAGTTGAAATATCCGAGTAGCACGTTGTATGTCGTGATGCACTTTATAAACTCATGGATGAAACAATGCTCTTAGAAGAGTCTCTCTGGGAAAAGTTACCTCAATGGAAAATAGCCGTTAATCTGGCAGAAAGTTTTGTTGCCCGTGGTTCGTTTTCTGATCTTTCTTTTCAGGCATTTTCAACAACAAACTCTCCGGTGATTCATCTTGGCACTGGTAAAGAACGTGGAAGTGAAGTTGCTGAATCGCCTCTCTACCTTGTCGCATCGCTGACGAAGCCTGTTGTTGCAATGGCCGTTCTAATCGCCATTCAGGAAGGGTTGTTTTCTCTCAACGAACGAATTCATCATTTCCTGCCTGGATGGAACAAGGGCGAAAAACGGTCTATCACGATCAGGAATTTACTTTCGCATACTTCTGGGTTGCCGGATCAATTGTCTGATAATCTGGAGATGCGAAATGCACATGCGAGTTTGAATCAGTTTTATCAGGGGATTCTTGAGGTCTCATTAGATTATCCCCCCGGAACACAAGCCGTTTATCAGAGCATGGGATTTGTTGTTTTACAAAAACTGATGGAAAAAGTGACCGGAGTTCCGTTAAGAGAGTATATTCATCAAAAAATATTTGCACCGCTGGAGATGACTAACAGCTACCTCGGTTTTGCCAACGATGATCAAGTGGAAGAACTCCTCAAGCAGATTGCCCCCATTGATATTCCCGAGTATTTACAAGGAAATGCGGGTGACTGGAACAGTGAATACTGGCTAAAACTTGGGGCCCCCTGGGGAGGGATGCTTTCGACACCAGCAGATATGCTCAAGTTCTGCCTCAGCTCACTGGCGTGTCATTCTCTGGAGCAAACAACTGTTATTTCAGCTGCGATGATTGACGAAGCCTCTCAGAATCAACTACTTTTTTTTGAATCGATGAATTCTCGCGATCAAACGTATCGCCCCTGGGGACTTGGCTGGCGACACAATTGGAAATCTCATCGGGAAACTTTTGGAGACTTACTGAGTGGAGAAACAATCGGGCATTGGGGAGCAACCGGCTGCGTGATGTGGGTCGATTTAAGTCTGGAACGGGCTTGTGTGATTTGTTCAACAAGCCCTACGGCAGAATCTCGCGTTTGCCTTATTCGTCTTTCCAATGCGATTCATGCAGCGATGGAGGAAGTCGATGATTTTTCTGAAAATGATACTGAGTTCGGTAATAAAATTCGGCAACATATAGTTCGGAACGACGATGGATTATAGTCTTATTCTTACACTTGCATCGAGTGAATCTGCTACTCAGCTTACCGAGCACGTTGTGCCCGGTTGGATCACTGCGTTGTTTACGTTCATCCTCATTGGAATGATTGCTGCGTTGGCGCTGGAAGAAAAGATTCATGCGAAAAAATCGATCATCGTTGGGACCGTCAGCGGTTTATGTTTAATACTGGCTTGCATGATATCTGCCTGGGCTGATGTGCCCCTGCTTCCGTTTGGAGAAGTGACACTACCAAATGGGCATACGATTTCGATGCCGGTTTACATTCCGGGAATTGACTGGTCCGTTATCACCGTCATTTTAGGGGCGAGCCTGTTTGTAGAAGTGGCGAGCCGATCGGGCATTTTCAGTTGGCTCGCAATTCGACTGACCAAGCAATCGGGCGGCGATCCCTGGATGCTGCTTATTTATTACGGCTTGCTGACCGTTCTGTTTTCAGCCGTGCTGAATAATGTAACCGCGATGATTATCATCGGGAGCTTGACATCGGTCTCACTCGGGAAAATAAAACGCCAAGATTTAATGCTCGGATTTTTATTGGTGGAAGGATTGTTAACCAATGTAGGCGGATTGCTGACGTTGATTAGTTCGGTGCCAAATATCATTGTGGGAAAAACGGCGGGTATTTCATTCGCAAGATTCTTTCTCGTCGCAGCCCCGTATGTTGCTGTTTCCACGGTTGCAACACTGTTGATGGGACGCTGGCGATTTTCCATTTCCGGATTAAAAACCGATGCCGAAAAGGAGACTGCAAGACTGTTGGTTTCCGGCTTCGACGAAAACGAATCGGTCCCTGATAAAAACTTTTTCTGGATTGCAGTTGGCGTTCTCGTTGCCTTTATCGCCACTTTGGCAGGACAATCTGCCCTGCCTTGGAATCTCGATAAACTTGGCATGGGGTTCATCGCGTTGTTCTTTGCGGGAGTCATGCTTCTGGCTTACAAGAACGAAGTCGGAAAATATTATTCGCTGGTTGACTGGGACTTGCTCGCATTTTTTGCAGGGCTGTTCGTCGTGATTTATGTGATGGAACAGGCGATGGTACTCGATTTAATCGGAGAAGGAATAGCTCTCATGCTTTCCCTTCCCGAATCTGCCGCCTCTGCCTCGTTGCTGTCTTCTGCAGCGGTAGCCAGTTCCGTCACCGATAACATTCCACTGGCTGCGATGCTGGCTAAAATCCTCTCTGGAATGGAACTGGCCAGCGATTCTCAACTATGGTGGTGTGTTATTTTCGGCGCCAACCTGGGAGGCAACATCACGCCTATTGGTTCCGCTTCGACTGTCGTTGCGATGACCATCATCCACAAGCAGAAAATCCCGCTTTCGTTCGGCAAGTTTGTCATCATGGCGTTACCGTTCGCGGTCATGCAAATCATTCTGGCAATCGCGTATGTTGTATTATTTCTTTGAACTCAATTCCTTTAGAAATTTTTATTTGAATGGACAATATTATGAGTAATTCAAAATCACAAACTGATCGTCGCGATTTCTTGACGACATCACTTGCAGCCGGCGTGGCTGGGGTGGCGATGGTTGCGGGTTCGGGCAACTTGCAAGCTGCCGAGAAGAAGAAACATTATTCGCTGATTCAACCCGGCAGTACGATTCTGTTTCAGGGAGATTCTATTACTGATGCCGGGCGTGACAAAAGTGCCAAAGCGGAAGCAACGCCAAATATGCAGCCCGGCTTCGGGCGTGGATATGCGTGGATGGCTGCTGCTTCCATGCTTGTCGGCAGACATGGAAAAGATTTGACGATTTATAACCGTGGTATCAGCGGGCATAAAGTGCCGGACTTGGCGAAACGATGGAAGAAGGATTGCATCGATTTGAAGCCGGATGTTTTGAGTATTCTGATTGGTGTGAACGATATCTGGCATAAATTCGCTGGCAAATACGATGGAACCGTTGAAACATACGAAACCGGTTATCGAAAATTGCTGCAAGATACGAAAGCAGCGTTGCCCAATGTGAAACTCGTCATCTGCGAACCGTTTGTTTTGAAATGTGGCGCCGTCGATGATAAATGGTTTCCTGTTTTCGATGGCTACCGCGCGGTGGCGAAGAAAATGGCAGAGGAACAAAAAGCGGTGTTTGTACCGTTTCAGTCGATGTTTGATGAAGCGATCAACTACGCCCCACCAAAACATTGGGCAGGAGACGGAGTGCACCCCACGCCATTCGGAGCCGCTTTGATGGCCTCTGCATGGAGCAAAGCGGTTAATCATGTTTCTTGAAATGTAACTATTCAGCAATGTTTGGTTATTGCAGAAATTAAGGTTGTTTGTAGGGTCCGCTATTGCGGACCACCGCAGAAATAGGAGGATCCACCTCCCATCGTGGTCCGCGGGTAGCGGACCCTACGCCAACGCTGAATAGTTACCTTGAAATCAGTATTTAATTGGGCAAGAATGTATGCGTTTCATGAAAGAAACATTGCTGGATGTCCCGGCCTGGTTTGCATTTAACTGGCATGCACAGCCTGATGCACTGAAACGATTACTGCCGCCGTGGGAAAAGATTCACATTGTTAATCAAAAAGGAGGGATTGAAAACGGTGATCGTGTTGAACTGAGTATTCCACTGTTTGCTGGACTGCGTACCCGCTGGATCGCCGAACATTGTGGTTATGAAGAGGGTCAGCAATTTGAAGATGTACAACTGAAAGGGCCGTTTGAAAGCTGGCACCACAAACATGTTTTTGAGCCGGTCACTGCGACATCTTGCAAGTTGATTGACGATATCGAATATACATTTCCGTTCGGGAAACCGGGAGCGATGCTGGGCAAGGCGTTTGTGCAGAATAAATTACAATCGCTATTTGCGTACCGGCATCGGCAATCAAAAACCGAAATGGAACTGCACTACCGGTATCATCAAAAAAAACGACTGCGTATTTTAATTTCCGGGTCTTCGGGGATTATCGGTTCATCTCTTTGTTCTTTTCTCAGAACCGGCGGGCATGAAGTGATACGCCTTGTGCGAAATGAAGAGGTTGCAAAGCAAGATCCGCAGACAATTTTCTGGGATCCGAAACGAGGTGAAGTGGATCGTAATTCGCTGGAAAGTTTCGATGCAGTGATCCATCTGGGCGGTGCCAATATTGCCCATCACAAGTGGAAACCTGCCTATAAAGAAGAGATTAAAAAAAGTCGAGTCCATTCAACACAGGTACTGGCTTCTTTATTAGCGACACTGCGGGAAAAACCTTCCGTTTTTATAGTTGCCTCTGCGATTGGTTATTATGGCGATCGTAGTGATGATGTGATGACGGAAGAATCGGATTCGGGAATCGGTTTTCTTCCAGAGTTGGTACGAGCCTGGGAAGACGCAGCAGAGCCTGCACGCAAAGCGGGGATTCGTGTCGTTCATCCGCGAATTGGTGTCGTATTAACTCCCGCCGGGGCAGCACTTGGCTCCATGCTACCGCTGTTTCGTTATGGATTAGGTGGTGTCGCAGGAAATGGAAAGCAATATTGGAGCAGTATTTCGATTCACGATGTTGTTGGCTCGATTCATTTTATGCTGATGAACGAACCGCTTTCTGGAGCAGTAAATGTGGTGATGCCGGAACCGGTCACAAATTGTGAGTTCACAAAAACCCTCGCAAAAGTCCTCCATCGCCCTACTCTGCTGCCGATGCCTGCCCCGCTGATCAAACTGTTACTCGGCGAAATGGGAGAAGCGTTACTTCTGGAAAGTACACGAGTTATCCCAGAAAAACTCCTTGCTGCCGGTTATCAATTTCAGCAGGAAACACTCGAAGATACATTTCGGCATTTGTTGGGACGAAATTGATAATTGAGAATCAGGGGCAAAGCCCCGAGAATTTACCTAGCCCAGCCCAACGGGCTGGGTATTGGAACAGATAAGACAATAGAGGACCAACGGTCCGGGCATTTGAAAAGCGTTGTAATAGTATGCCACAATCTCATGCACAAGTTTGGATACACATTGTATTTTCCACGAAGAACCGCGCCCCGTATTTTCAGGACGAAACATTCCGTTCTGAAATGTTTCGTATGTTATCATACCAAGTCAAAGAACCTAAATGCATAAACGCCTCTGTTGGTGGCTATGTTGATCATGTTCACTTACTTGTTGGTCTGACACGCACGATCACGATTTCCCAATTGGTCGAAAAAGTAAAAACAGGAACATCAAAATGGGCTAAAAAAGCTAAAGGTGGAAACCCAGCGTTCACGTGGCAAGCAGGCTACGGTGCCTTTTCCGTCAGTCACTCTCTTTGCAACACCGTAGACGAGTATATTCGCAATCAGACCAGACATCATGCCAAGACATCGTATCAGGATGAATATCGACGACTTTGCGAAAGGCACGGTATTGAAATTAATGAACGATACGTTTGGGATTAATGTACTGTTGGGGTTATTCCTTATACTACTCGCGGTCAAGAATGGCACAATTGTTTAACGGCAAGCCGAAGGCGACTACGTATGCGGGCTAGATAAACAGGCTCAAATGCCACTTTCGGCTTGCTGTCAAATGAGTCAATAGTGACCGAGTGAAGTAT
>WFOZ01000463.1 GCA_015487825.1 Planctomycetaceae bacterium | reverse complement strand
GATTCGAAGGCGGGTTTGTATCTCGAATGTCGTCTTCAGGTTCGATCAGGCCGCGTTTGAAAAAATGCTTCCAGTATCGATTTACCAACGCTTTGGCAAAAAAAGGATTCTCGGGGGAACTCATCCACTTAGCCAGTCGCAGCCGTGGATCTTCTCCGGGAGGAATCTTTCCGACATCGTCTCCCAATGCTGCAGGGACCAATGTCTGACCGCTTCTGATGTTCTTTGCGGTGGCGGTTCCTCGTTTATGAAAAATCAGATCTTCGCCAGCCGTTGCGGTTGGCTTGCGGCCAATTTGGCTGAAAAAAGCGGAAAAACTGTAGTAGTCGTCCTGACTCCAGCGTTCAAAAGGATGGTGGTGGCATTGAGCGCACTGCATCCTGACACCTAAAAACAGTTGAGCAATATCTTCCAACTGAACTTTCGGATCTTTCACCCGCTTGTACCATGCCACCGGTGGGTTTTCGATAATTGTTCCGGTCGCCGCCAATAATTCTGTGACAAGTTGATCATAAGGAACATTGGTAAGAAAGCTGTCCCGTATCCAGGAATGGAATGCGAAATTTGCAGTGATGTCGCTGGTTGCGTCCCGACGATTTTTCAATAATGCAGCCCACTTGCCGGCAAAATAATCTGCATATTGCGGGCTGCGAAGCAGGGCTTCGATTTTTTTATCCCGTTTGTCAGGGGCAGTATCAGCCAGGAATGTTTTCGTCTCTTCGATGCTCGGCAAACGCCCGGCGATATCCAGAGAAACTCTTCTTAGGAAAGTTGCATCATCGCAAAGAGGCGAAGGAGGAATTCCCAGTTCTTTCAAATTTGCAAAGACCTGCTCATCGACAAAATTTCGTGCTTCAGGCAGATCATTAACCGTTGCCCCTAATGGAATCGCTGCGGTGAAAACGGCAATCTTGCCCTGATACCGCACCATGATCGCCGCTTTGCCGGGAATGTCTGAAACGCTCACCAGGCCGGCTTCATCCACTTCCGCCATCGCTTCCGTGTTCGATTCATATAATGCAAGACTGGTTACATCACGTACGCTGCCGTCAGAATATTTTGCGATGGCATGAAGTTGCTGTTCGCCTCCACGTTTAACAATCCCTGTTGTCGGCTTAACTTCCAGCGATAACATTTCAGGATCATTTTCGATACGTCGGGGCATTCCCTGTTGTATCCACCGACGTAGAATTTCGTACTCCGCAGAATCGGATGTTAAACGGACTCCCCCCTGATGGGCCACTTTTCCAGATGCTTTTGTCAGAAGCAGACTTTGTTCGGGAGCGGTTTGAAAAATTCGCCTTCCGCGATCTTCCAGGACAATGTTTTCATAATCATCATCGGCTTCAAATCCCAGAAGTGATAGCTGAAACCCGTTTCGTCCCCCCGCCTTGGCGTGACACGAGCCGCCATTACAGCCTGCCTTTGTGAGAACAGGAATGACATCATTGACGAAACTGACAGAGGCAGGTCCTTCAGAGGCAACCAGATGCCCGGACGCACTCAGCATAACCACAGCTATAAAAACAGCGGCTATGAAACTCATCCGTAATAGAGTTTCACGAGACATCATATAGTCCGATACTCTACTCATAGCAGGTACTTCAGGTGAGAACTTGGAGGTGGGAGGAACAACGAATCCGCCGACACCGCACATCCCGATGCGAATGACATGAATCCGTATATAAAACCTAGTTTCATGTTGGCTCGAAAAAATGGTTCTGTCAACCCTTTTTTACATCAAAGGAAGTTGATTGCTCAATTTAAGAGACGTCAGGAGGATTGCAGTGAGCAGGTGATTATTTGCTACGTGTGAGAAACCTCACACCGAAGTGTAGGATGGTGTGCTTGCACCCATCAAGGACGGTTTCCATCTCATTAAGTCTTACTCGGCGCATGAAGCCGTAGGGTCCGCTATTGCGGACCATCGCACGAAATGGAGATTTCGAATCCTCTGTGCGGTCCGCTATTGCGGACCCTACGAACTGTTTTCGTGATGAAGACCTTGTGCAATGTTATAATTGTTGCAAGTGGCAGGTACCCTCGTTCACTTTTTTGAGTCGCCTTTTTTTCGTTGCCAGACGGCTGGTAGATTTTTTGATGCGGGGCCGTAGGTTTGAGAAACGACAAAGCCGCTCGCTTGTGAGATATAGAAAATTCTTCCATTGGAAACGACTGCGCCCAGGCATTCGCGGGAATCGATTGCCGGGCCGGTTGAGACCAGTTTGCCGTTCGCGCTTAAGTCGATCATGTCCATGTTCGCTCCCAGAACATACGGTTCAGAAAGCGTGAATCGACAACAGGCGTAATTGGTTTCGATACCGCTGGTCACCTTTCCGGTTTGCTGATCGAAAATGTTTCCTTTGCCTCGTAACGCATTGGAAAAAATGAATCGTTCGCCTACCGAAACGACATTCAGTGCTGAAGTAACTG
>WFOZ01000462.1 GCA_015487825.1 Planctomycetaceae bacterium | reverse complement strand
GAACGGTTCAAACTCACATTCCTTTGAGAACTGTTTCCGGAAACTTGAAATTGACGACAGCCAAGTTCTACTCCCCAAACGGACGTGAAATGGCTGGAACGGGAGTAACACCAGATGTTGTTGTTGAAAAATCCGATGAAATCACCTCAGTCGATAAAGATATCGCAACGGCTGTTGAGTTGATCAATAACGGACGACCTCAGCAAATCGTCAACCAGATGAGAAACCCAGGATCGTCGAAGAGCTAAGGCAACTTGAGATGACAACTCGACAATCCACACAGGCGACCTGTTTTCAGGTCGCCTGTTTTTCGTTGGGATGGCAACTATTCAACGAAATAAATCCATTCTATTGATGTTCACACTTTAGCCTGTTGTTTGTTTGAAAAAATCTTACTCGCAAACCTGTCTTTCGAAAACTTACTTTTCACTTCACGGCGTTTTGCTCAGAGAAAAAAGATAGAAAGGGTTTCACGCAAAGACGCGGAGACGCAAAGAAAGCAAAAAAGAAGGTTACTATTAAGCAATGTTTGGTTTTGCAGGAATTAATATTGCCTGTAGGGTCCGCTATTGCGGACCACGCCAGGAAGTGGAACCTCCTGTTTTATGCGATGGTCCGCAATAGCGGCCCCTACGGCTGAAGACAATTCGCTGAGAAGCTTATTCCAGTTCTTCGGTTCGGACAGGCTGGAACCCGGTTTTAGTATCGCTTCGTCTGCACGCCGGGGATTGATCGAAATGCGGTTTCGATTTCATTGGCCAGATCAAGATTCTGCCTGTCTTCCACATGAGCATCTATTTGAGTGACACCCACAATTTTCCAGCCACTCTTCTCTTTTTTTACAGCATATAACTCGGTATTGATCCAGTTACCAGGAGTCGCCAGAGCAGCATTCACAACCGCTCGATTGCCTTCAATACTGATATCGTGAACTTTTATTTCAATCAGGGAACTTGCATTCTGCCCCGAGTTGTGCATCTCTTTATTAGCCAGACCTTCCAGAAATGAAATTGCACATTTCCGGATTGGGGCATAATACAAATAATCCCGGCCGGCCATATAAAAAAGCGAACTTCCCGCCATCAGGCAGCAAATTGCCAAAATCCGTCCACCAATCGAGAGGCTCCCGCTCATAGCCTCTATTTCGCAGGCGTAGGACGACTGTTTTATCTGCCGCAAGCTGGCAGATTTCCTACGCAGGTAGGCTCTTTGACGTTTTGGCTTACGCACCGGGACGTAGCTGCCAATAGGCAGACAGCAATTCATAGAGATCGGCTGAAACCTGTACTTCGTCATCTTCGAAGTCGCTCAGCCAGGTTCTTTTAAAACGAGAGGCGTCACCGATAATCTGGGCCATTTCACCAAGCCTCATCGATACCTTCGGCTCTTCGACAAAGGCTGCTTCGCCCTCTCCCGTATATAGTTTGAGTTGCGTTCGCATCGACATCCTTCCCTGGAGTCAAGATGATTTTCAACCGGATTTCGTTGTATTCGTAAAACTACTCCTATGAGATATCGGTTAATAACCCCTAAGACTTGACTCAAATTTCTCCTCACGGAAAACTGGCGGAACTTTGACACCATCGAAAATTCTTTTTGTGAAATATTGGCGAACAAACCATATTTGACTAAAGAATTGAATCGCGACCTGTTTTTTCACTTTTGTCTTAATTCATCAGGCAGTGGTTGTTGGCCATGGTGATTCCGGAAAGCATCGCCCCGACAATTCCCAGAAATCCCTGATCAGTGCCGCAAAGCAGCAGGTTTTCCCAGGCGGTTGAACCATCGAGAGATTTATTCGGCGAACCGTACACGCAGCCGTTGATGTGACCGGTATATCGTTTAATCGTCTTGGGAGTGAAAGCGTCGGTATCGATAATATGCGAACGGTAATCGGGTAAGTGCCGAATGGCGGTCTCTCGAATTTTCTCGACCCAATTCGCCTTGGCCTGATCGTATTGTTCTTCATTAAGCGAAAGCCAATAGTCGTGATTCGCAAGCGCGGTCACTCGAATACAACCTTCTTCAAGCGGAGTTTCGTACTGGAAATTGTTGGGGGAGCAGATAATTCCGCTTTGCAAATCACACGGATCAACCGGCTTTCGGTAAGAGAATGTTTCGCTGTTGTTGAAAAAGATGATCGTTTCGTTGTGCCCAAGAGCAGCAGGCGTAGTATCAATCGTATCAATGATTTCATTAAAAGTGACATCTCCTGCCACCGATTTGCAGGAAGAACCTTCAGTACCTGGTGCTTGCTGCGGGCAAAGCAGCTCTGTTTCAACCGCCCCGGCTGAGGAGAGAATTCGATTAGCGGCCAGTTGAG
>WFOZ01000461.1 GCA_015487825.1 Planctomycetaceae bacterium | reverse complement strand
CGCAGTTCATCAACCAGAATCTCTGTCATGCCAGGGCCGAGTGTTTGCTTCAGGTATATTTTGTCGATATACATTTCCCGATGATCCAGGACCTGCGGCTTCAAAGAATATCGCCACAATGCCAGATGTCGGGCAAGCGTTGCGTTGGAAGTATCACAACGTAACGTACGCCAGGCGTTTGCTTTTTTCAGAACTGCTCCGTTAAGCAGTCGTGTTAAAGGCTGCCCGGTTTGGGGGTCTTTCTGTCCCGGGAAAACAACACGGGCTACCAGTTGTGTACCTGGGCGATTGGAAGAGACAGAGATCGAAAGTGACAACTCATCGATGACACGTGTCGGGGTAATGTCGCACTCTATTACAACGGAAACATCGTGCCTGGACGTCACAAATTGAAAACGCTCTGCAGCCTGTCCGGAAAAAGCAAGAGAGCGGTTACGCTCATGTGTTTTGAGCCTGATTTCCTGTTTGTTAAAATGAACCTTACAGGAAACAGTGTCAGCATCAAAATCTTCATGAAAGTCTTCAGCAAAAAGACTTACCCCGGAGCAAGCGGGGCATAATAACAGGAAAATAAACAGTGTGGCCCTCAACAGCGATTTTCTCATCGTACATAGTTTCCACAGCACGAATAAAACATTTTGATCTTGAAGGCTAGTCTGTATTTGAGGCATTATTGAGCTTTGTACTACCAACAGTTGAATTCTCAGCGTGTTGTACAAGATTCGAAAGTTTAAGTTGGTTGCGGCTATTAAAATGTACCAGCCAAACAGGGGGCTTGTACAAAGGACATTCATCAGCATCTCGACAAGGCTTTATGATCGCCGAAATCTTATTATCGGAAGAAAACAGCACAAATATTGTGTCGAGTTGTTATAACTTTTTAAATGGCAATGGGTTAAGGCTTTGTTTGTTTTGTGGATATGGCAGGGGAAGTAACAATATGTCACACATTTTTTATCCTGCAAAGACAGAGTGTATCGAATGAATACAGGTGTTCTTTTTGTTTCATTTCAGTATAATCTACATATTTCGTAAGCAGTTCCTTGCGAATGCTGTCTCTGTTGAGTGAAATTGAAGTGTCGCAAGTCGATGCTTCATGGCTCGATATCCTAGCTGATTGTTCAAAATTAAGACAATATCAGATTGGAAATCCTGCCCAGGGAAATTTTTTCAGAGAATGTAAGCTATCGATATTTTTTGCGTGCGTTGAAATGTTTTTATTGCAGTTACAGTCACGGGTCATGTGTACACGTTCTTTGCCGGTTTGATATTTCCAGATGGTTAGAACGTGGGCATCGGTGTACGAGCCATGAAAACTCAATCATTCATTTACTGTCTGAAAAGGCATTAGAGTCAATCTTCCGAATTGATGTTGATTATTTTTCACAGCTTTTCACTTTATCGAACGGCCAAAGTGTTACACATCAATTGCTGCTTGCAGCAGTAGAAATGCAGATAGAAATGTCTGAAGCCAAAATACGATTTCCAGATGATACAGGCGAACTGCCCGATGAGATGGTGGAACTGGGTAGGCAAATTACGAAGCTGTCCCCCGCGGTACAAGCAGAATTAAGAGAATCTTACGGTCGGATGGTTGATTGTATTCGCCGTCGTCGTCGTATTTTGTCTCTCGTTCAAGAGGCATTGGCGCAGCTGAGGCTCGATATTAAATATTTAATGTTTGATCTCGAAGCGACTCGCAGGGAACGTGACCAGCTTCGCAAGCAACTCGACGAACTGAATTGATTTTCGTAGAATGAATATCAGTTAAACATGACATCCTGCGTATTCGTTTCCCGGGGAGGGAATCACGATCTGCCAGATGTAAATGCTTGGCCCGCTGTTGTCTTGTCGGCCTGTTTCAACGATCTTTTTTCGGAATACCACTTTGATGCTCAATATGCGATTCTTTTTTACTTTCTGTGTTGCAATATTCTGTTTCTGCTCTTCTGTGTTGTACGCTCAAAGTCCGGGCGTAGCTCCGATGATCCGCCTTATTGATAGCGGGCGTCTGCCCGAATCGCGGCTTCCGGCCGTGCTGTCGTTAATTTGTAAGCGGGGGGATGAGGTCGATCTGCAATACATTTTTGAAAAAACACTGGATGAGAAAGCCTTTTCTCCACAAGTTCAGCTGATTGCATTAGAATTACTTTCTCAGACTTTCCGTACGCGTAAACTAAAACCAGCAGGCGATTTGACTCGATTAAAACGGCTTCTCGATTCTGCATCAGAATCCAAAGATACTAAACTTCAAAATCAGATCATTAAGCTGATAGGAGAATGGAAAGTTACCGAACTGGCGGCAGATCTTGAAAACCGTTTGAAAGATTCTTCCCAGAAGAAACTGACTGGTTCAATTATTGAAACATTGGCAAAACTGGGCGGAACTCAGGCAAGTTCCGGTATTCAATTATTAACCTCCTCGAAGCACTCCAAGTCTGTTCGCGTTCAGGCAATTCGCTCGCTAGCGGGAATCGATCTGAAGAAGGCAGCTTTGGCTGCGGCCGGTTATCTGAAAGATGCTACGAAGAAAGACAATATAAACGGCATCATCCAGCCATTTTTATCCCGAAAAAACGGGCCCAAGCTACTCGGAGAGGCTATCAGTCAGCAAAAAATCTCTCCCGATATCGCCAAACTGGCACTGCGGGCAATGCTGACCGCTGGAAGGAATGATCCAACTCTTTCAGATCCTCTTTCCAAAGCTGCCGGGCTGGACACAAAAAAAGAACCGCTCAGTAAAAAAGAATTACAATTACTTACCCAGGAGGTTCTTCAGAAAGGTAATGCAGCGCGGGGCGAACAAATATACCGCCGAGAAGACCTCAGTTGTTACAAATGCCATGCCATAGGGAAAGCCGGTGGAAAAATCGGACCCGATTTAAGTCCCATCGGCGGTAGCTCTCCTATTGATTATTTAATCAATGCATTGCTCCTGCCTTCTCAGGCCATTAAAGAGGCGTACAAAACAAGATTAATTGTCGATGCTGACGGCTTGCAACATACAGGTATTGTTGTCGATGAAGATGACGACCGGGTTATTCTGCGAGATGCACAGGGAAAAGAGAAAACGATTGCAGTTGACGATATCGAATTTGAAAAAGAGGGTGACTCTTTAATGCCAACCGGGCTGACAAAATTCCTGACACATGATGAATTTGTCGATCTGCTGCGGTTCCTTTCGGCTTTAGGCAAAGACCCCGGCTACACGATGTCTGCAACGCCAACCGTTTACCGCTGGCGTGTTTTTCAGAATCCTCCCAGCAAAGTAACCGGAAAACTCTTCAGTGAAGAATCTGTTCGCAACTACCTGTTCGAATACGCCCCACAAAGATGGCGTCCTCTCTACTCACTGGCATCTGGTCAGTTGCCTGTTGATGAAGCAAAACGACTTTCGAAAAATTCCTTTGTGTTTGTCTACGCAGAAATCGACGTAAGCATTCCTGGCAATTTGAAGATCGGAATGGAATCTGACAAAGGACTCATTCTCTGGGTTGATAACAAACGAATTGGTTCTGAAAATTGGGGAAATGTTGCTGTTACACAAGGCAAGCATCGGTTATTGTTGCGAATTGATACCGGCGAATATCAATCGGATCGTTTGCGTATGACTGTGGAAAAAGGAAAGTCCCCCGCAGCGGAATTCAGCATCGTCGTTGGCGAATGAGCTCCCGCAGGAGCCGCATGACAGAGCCTTCGAGAAGTCGAAAAAAATAGAGTCAAACATTGAGATGGAAAAATAATGTATACACTGCTTGTTGCGTCCCTCTCGTTTTTCGGGTTTATTGCAGCGTACCATCTTTACGGTCGCTGGTTGTCCCGCAAGATATTCAACCTGGATGAGCAGGCGTTGGTTCCCAGTGTTGAAATGCGGGATAATATCGATTTTGTTCCGACTAAAAAGAGCATCATTTTCGGGCATCACTTTACAAGTATCGCAGGAACCGGGCCGATTGTCGGGCCTGCTATTGCCGTTTTCTGGGGATGGCTGCCTGCTTTGTTATGGGTCGTGTTCGGCTCAATTTTTATAGGGGCCGTTCACGATTTTGGCGCTTTGGTCGTTTCACTGAGAAACCGCGGTCAAACCGTCGGCGAAATTTCAGGAAGAGTTATTTCCCCTCGGGCCAAGCTGCTGTTTCTACTGGTGCTGTTTTTTGCGTTAACAGTAGTGCTGGCAATTTTTGGTTTAGTGATAGCAATCATTTTTAAAGACTATCCGGAATCGATTTTGTCTGTCTGGCTGGCGATGCCGCTGGCAATTGGAATCGGCTTCTGGGTCTTTAAGCGAAAGGGGGGGTTGATCATCCCTTCTTTAATTGCACTCGCCTTATTGTATATTGCTGTAGCGGTTGGCGTTTATAAGTATCCGATTGTATTGCCGGAAACGATGTTTGGTTTTGCGATAAACCCTATCGTCTTCTGGACTGTTCTGTTGATGATCTATTGCTATATTGCTTCGGTGTTACCGGTTTGGGTATTACTGCAGCCTCGCGATTATATCAATTCGCATCAGTTGTTTGTCGCGTTGTTTCTGATGGTTGCCGGTCTGTTTGTTGCCGGTTTGTCTCAACAGACAGACATCATGACCAGCGCTCCCATGATCGCCCGGAATATCCCTGCTGATGCCCCACCGATGTTGCCGTTTTTGTTTATCACCATTGCCTGCGGAGCCTGTTCCGGGTTTCATTGCCTTGTAAGCAGTGGCACAACAAGCAAACAGGTCGCATGTGAAACCGATGCCCAATACATTGGCTACGGCGGGATGCTTCTTGAAGGAGCGCTCGCAGTTTTAGTAATTCTTTGCTGTACCGCCGGCCTGGGAATGGGGGTTGCTTCAGAAAGTGGAGAGATGTTGACCGGGATTGATGCCTGGCACACGCGGTATAATCCTGAAGCAGGTTGGGGAGCCTTTTCACTGTCTGCAAAAGTGAGCGCTTTTGTTGATGGTGGTGCGAACTTTCTGACTGCAATCGGAATTCCGCTGGCAATGGGGACTGGAATTATTGCTGTTCTTGTAGCCTGTTTTGCAGCAACAACACTTGATACTGCGACACGCCTGCAACGGTACATCATTCAGGAATTAGCGGGGACACTAAAAATAACTCCCATGAAAAACATGTATGCAGCAACGGCGTTAGCGGTTATTTGCGGATTCACCGTTGCAATGCTCCCGGCTGGAACCGGCAAACCATACGGTACCGGCGGATTGATTCTCTGGCCTCTTTTCGGAGCAACAAACCAGCTTCTGGCCGGGTTGGCATTTATGGTGACATTCTTCTACCTCTGGAGACGAAACAAAAAAGTTGCCTTTGTTGCAATTCCGATGACAATCATGCTCATTCTGCCTGCCTGGGCAATGCTTTGGAATATGTTTAACTCTAAAACGGGCTGGCTTACAACAGGAAACTACCTGCTGTTTGGCTTTGGAGTAGTCATTATGACAATTCAAATATGGATGGTTGTCGAAGGAATTCTTGTCTGGAAAAATGCAAAAGGGATTCTCGAACCCGCCCTGCCTCCTTTGAAATCAAGCAGTTCTCCGGAAATTGCCACCGCTAATCCGAATTGTTGAACAGCGGCAGGAAATATTATTATTCACGTTCCCGCATTCTTCTATAAACTCTTTTTATATTGATTCGCCTGAAATCGGTTATTGTTGAATTTTCGATGATGATCCTGATATATTTCATTCATTCAGTTTCCATTTTACTGTTGAGGAAAGTTTGACCATGCGTAGTTTTCGTTTGTTTTCTGCATTCCCAGTTTCTATTTTGCTGCTTTCTGTTTGTGTTCTCGCAGGGTGTATTCGCTCCAAGCCGGGAGAATCTGAAGCCAATTCTCCAACCGCTCCGGGAGTTAATACTAAAACCGGTGCTGATGGCCTGTTGGAAATTGACCCCGGTGAAACTTACCAGGTGAAATTTGAAACTAGCAAAGGGGATATCTATATTGAAGTATACAGTGGATGGGCCCCCTTGGGAGCAGCCCGTTTCAAAGAACTTGTCACATCCGGTTTTTTCGACCAGTGCCGTTTCTTCCGAGTCTTGCCCGGCTTCATTGTGCAATGGGGGATTAACGGAGATCCGGAAGTTCAAAAAGATTGGGAAACAGCCAATCTGAAAGACGAACCGGCTAAACAGAAAAATGTACGCGGAACAATTACCTATGCTAAAGCCGGGCCTGATTCACGCACCACACAGCTTTTTATCAACTATAACGACAACACTCACAGCTTGAATCCGCAAGGTTTTGCACCGTTTGCAAAAGTAATTCGAGGAATGGACATCGTTGATGCAATTAATCCTGAATACGGAGAAAGTCCAAACCAGGGGTTGATTCAGTCTCGAGGAAACGCCTATCTGAAAAAAGAATTTCCCAATTTAGATTACATCATCAAGGCAACACTGCTGAGTTCTGCAGAGGAAATAAAACCGGAAGAGACACTAAAGAACGTAGAGCTAAAACCTGAATCAGCTCAACCTCCCAGCCCTGAAAAAACGGAGCAACCCAAACCGAAAGAAGTAGAGAAAAAACCGGCTAAGAAGGAAACTGATAAAAAAGAGACACCAGAAACCAAAAGCAACTCAAAGCAATCACCTCAAAGTAAGCAGCCAGTTACGAAGCAAAATAAAGAGTCTCTCAAACCTGAAACTATCAAAGAAGTAAAATAGTTTTGAAGTGATCATGAGAGATAAATTCTTTCACCTTAGGAATAGTTTGTAGGGTGCGTCGTGACGCACCTTTTTCACTTATTTCGGGACTGTTCCTTAAAGCAGAAAAGAGGCTCTATTTCATTACATTTTCTCAAGCTCTCAAATAAACCGCTGAGTTCGCCGAGAGACACAGAGATTTATAAATTGACTACGAAACAGACGAAAAGAAAATGAGCAAGGATCGTTCGAACAATAACTATCCGATCTTAATTTTCATTAGCCGCTGCGCGGCTGATTCTGTTTACTGTTGAGTTCATTTCAAATTCTCTGTGTTGCTAACAACTCACAAATTTTAGAAAAATATCAGTTTGGTTACGGCTATCAGAATGAACCAGCCGTGCTGGGTATCTTTGCGAGCTCGGCGGTAAACAAAGACAAATTTTGACTGAAACAGGCTATGTGGATTTGCTTACCCAGCGGTGGACAATCTCGTTTAAGTCCGGTTCGTTGCCTTTGGGTTGTTCGAAGTAGTATTGTTCTAATCGTGTAATCGAACTCCCCAATTCCTGTTTGCCAGCATCGCTTAATCCGTTATTTCGTTCGATATCTTTCAAAACACCCAATACAGTAAACGGCGTGATATTTTCTGGAATATGATACCGGGCTAAAGCAATTGCTTTCTTTTTTTGAGTGAGCATTTTGTATGCACCTACTGCCAGAAACAGTAAACAGACAGCAGCAATGGCAGGGATAATCCAGGAATTTTCTGGGGTTCCGTATTCTTGCTCAAGTAGAATTTCAGGTTCGACAGAAGCCAGGTCGGCATCGACAAAACGCTGATATGTTACTTCGTACTCTTCCTGTTCAGGCAACCCAAAAGAAAACTTTTCCGGGTGTTTAGTCAGGCCTGCTTTTGCTTCCATCGAAACCAGCCAGATCCTTTCAGAGTTGACGGCTGTTTTTAATCCTTCTTTATCAAATTGCGAAACAGCGACCCCTTCGTTTTCAATTGAAGTGACTTTGAATTCCTGTGGGTTCAAATCGAGGATTTTATCTAAATCAGGAATTAAGCCGACACCGGTTGCACGTACTTCGAGTTTTAATTTGCCATCTTTGGCTTCGCGTTCGTCGAGTGTTTGAGTAATTTGCAAATTCTCCAGCGGGCGTGGGTCTCCTGTTTCAGAGGAAGCATCGAGAGGCAACGCAGAAGAACTGATCGGTATAATGGCGTAGCCTGAAGTATCCATGAAATCCATATCGAGAGTTAAGCTCGGGATTTTATCGACTTCGGCTCCTTTGGGTTTCAGTAAAACGTAAGCGTAGGGAGTGATCCGCCAGCCATATTCTTTTGTTGCGCGGGAATGGACGTCTTCTTTTTCAAACGTGATCGAAAGAATTTCGAAATGTTCTTCCAGCGCGGTCTTTGTTGCTTCTTCAAACTTTTCACGATAATTTTCTAGAGGGCGTCCGTAATTGTAGTAGTAATATCCACCTTGATTCTGGTTCTGGAAATACTTGGCAAAGCCGCCCGATTCCCGTTCAATTTCTTTGGTATGCCTGATGTTGACAAACAGTCCAAATGGTTCGCCATGTCCGACAACATCTGTACCATCGATGACTGTTTCCAGTTTAATTTCTGTGACCAGGTCTTTGTAGTAATCGTAGACCTTTTTTGCTTCGCGTGCCTGTTCGTGGTCGCCGACAATTTCAAAGCCGGCTTTTAAGTAACGAAATTTTACTCCGGGATTTAACGAGCTTAATCGCACAAACAGTGAATTCGCAAACTTGTCCAGATGACTCTGTGCGAGTTCACCGGGAAGCGATTCAATCGCTTTGCGGATTAACTTGAATTGAGCCGGGTCTGAAACAGATTCATGAGAGATCTTCCCCAAATCGGGAGCCCCCAAACTGGCATAGAACCAGGTTTCGTAGGCAGTTGACTCCTGTTTTGCCTCCTCTAGTGATTCCACTTGTGCAGCATAGAGTTCAGCCGCTTTTTTGAATCCGTCCAGAGATATTTTTCGTCGCTTTGAAAATTCAGTGGTTTGTTTCAGTTCCTGCTGGAATTCATTCGCATCATGTTCTAAAGCTGCTTTGGCGAGTTGTACCGACCATGATTCAGGATATTTTTTAATTGCTTTTCCGAGGACAATCTGTGCAGTAGCGTATCCCTGTAAAACTTCCCGTTCGATATCTTTTTGTTTGCGATTGGTCTTTGCTTTTTTTTGTGTTGCAGGTAATCGCCACACTTTTCCCAGGTTTGCACGCATCGTTTGAATTAACGAAGCGAGCGTGTCGGGATCAAGCCCATCAACAGTTCCGTAGATTTTTTCAATCGCTTCGAGTTGATACACTTCTGCTGCACTGTGAACCTGCGTGAAAGCCTGCGTGATCAGCGCTTCGTCAATAGTTTCGATAGGCAGATCATTAATGCGTTTGGTCCATTTGGAAAGTTCCTCTAAATTCCGAACCTGTTTGGAACGCGTCAGAGGAATTCCTCTTGATCGTTGATTAAAACCCCATGCGAACATATACATATTGGTTCGCTGTTGTTCTGAGTTGGGATTATGGTTTTTCGTCCAGACTCGCAAAAACTCTTCCGCAAGTGATTTCGCTTCACGTGGATGAGTCGGGGCCAGTTTTTCAATATAAGGGAACGCTTCTTCCTCTTCCTGCACTTTCAGATACAGTTTCGAAATGACGATTGTAAATTGTGGTTGGAGAGATTCTTCTACCAATTCCATCCATTCGGTACCGGGAATCAGTTCAAGAATTTTCCCGGTTGCGATCGCCTGAATTTGCTTCTGACGCTGCTGTTGCTGCATCATCCTGCTG
>WFOZ01000460.1 GCA_015487825.1 Planctomycetaceae bacterium | reverse complement strand
TGTTCAATTGACCGATCTTGGAGATGGTCTTTGTGGCGATTGCATGAAGCCTTTTGATGAATCTCAAATCATACTCGATTCCGCGTCTTTAGCCGAACTGGTGCTGCGTCTTAATGAGCAACTGCGTCTTTTTGTTTGCGTACTTGGTCGAGTGGGCGGCATTGTCAGCCGTACCGATTTGCAGAAACCTCCGGTTCGAATGTGGCTATTTGGAATGGTGACGCTGATCGAAATGCGATTTCATCGGATGATTGAACAGTATTGTCCGGATGAGACATGGAAACAATTTCTCTCAGCTGGGCGAATTCAAAAAGCAGAAGAACTGCTGACCGAACGGATCCGCCGAAAGCAGGATCTGGATTTGCTTGATTGTCTGCAAATGTCCGACAAGGTGCAGATTATTGCCCGCAACGAACAGCTACGTAATTTGACCCGGTATCAGTCGAGAAAGAAGCTTGATGAAGAAGCGAAAATGCTGGAAAAGTTGAGAAATAATCTGGCTCACTCGCAGGATATTATTATCAACGACTGGCGTACAATCGTCATCCTTTCAGAAAGACTCGATTCCATTCTGGAAGGACCACCAGGTTTCAGGGAAGAAGAAATCCGGCTGGCAGATTCGTAGTATAATAATTGAAGTTCAACGGGATTAGCTCCGCAAAGCATTTTGCCAAGTTCGTGAGCAATTTTGCCAACAAGGCTCGACGTTGGCACCTTGCTGTTTTATTCTCAGGGGATCGAGTATCTTCCATCAATTGATATCTCTTTTCCTGAAATGAAACTGGCGAGAAAATTATGGGACTTTTGCGATTTCTGCGCGAGCGGTTTGGGCCGGCTATTATTATTGCAGCCGTTGTGTTGGGACCGGGCAGTATTCTGACCAGTTCCAAAGTCGGTTGCCAATACGGCTACGCGATGCTGTGGGTAATTATTGGGGCCGGGATTTTGATGATCGGTTCGACGGCACTTTCTGCTCGGCTGGGAGCTTCGCTCGATAAAACACCATGTGGCGAACTGGCGGAACACCTCGGGCGACCGGTTTCGGTATTTATCGGAGTGGTCCTGTTCCTGGTTGTGGCTGCGTTTCAATCGAGTAATAATATCGCCGTCATTGCAGCAATCGAGCCTTATTTATCAAGCGGAGATCAAACTGAAAAAATTCAAGATGAACAAGTGGAGGTAATTAAAAGCGAACAAGAAAAGATAGTCGAATTGAAAAGGCTTGAAGAAGAGAAGACGAAAAAGAATAGAATTAAGACGGGTATTTTACTTCTTGTTAATCTAATTGTCGTTGCTGCCCTGTTCGGTATGAAGCAGCTTTATGCCGGGCTGGAAAAACTGATGATTGCGTTGATGACCATTATGGTTATCGGTTTTGGTATCAATCTGTTTTTCGCACAACCCTCTTTAACTGGAATGCTTGCGGGCTTGATCCCTTCCTTCCCGGAAGTTTCCGGCGGGTGGTTGCCACGCATCGAACCACCATTGGGGACAGAGCTTACAGAAGGCGTAAAGCGGAAAGTTATCGATCCTTATTGGGCAGTGCAGGGAATGACAGCGACCACTTTTTCTATCGCAGGGGCGTTCTATCAGGCGTACTTAGTAAAAGAAAAAGGCTGGACGAAGAACGAACTTTCAAAAGGTTTAATGGACTCCATTACCGGTATCGCTGCTTTAGGGCTGACAACAATGATGATTATGTGTACTGCCGCAGCGGTGTTACACGGAAAGATCGAACCTTCAGAATTAAAATCTGTCACAGATGTTGCCAATTCCCTGCGACCATTGTTCGGCGATTTTGCTTCGATACTTTTTGTACTTGGAATATTCGCAGGTGCATTTAGTTCGTTTCTGGTCAATGCAGCCATTGGCGGCGTGCTGCTTTCCGATGGTCTGGGTCTGGGGGCCTCACTGGAACAGAAATGGCCTAAAATCTTTACGGTCGCTGCGCTTATGTTTGGAATGGTTGTTGCCTACCTGGCTTCAGTCAGCGGAATGGATCGTGTCGCGTTAATCGTCTTCGCTCAGGCACTGACTGTTTTGGGTGGACCGGCGCTTGCCGCCTCGCTCATCTACCTGGCGATTGGTAAACCATTCAGAGAACGGGTCAAGGCCCCCGGTTGGATGCTGTTTCTCGTTATCTTCGGGTTTTCTATTGTCACCCTGCTGACAATCAGAACCGCAGTAAACATCTATCTGAAGGTTCAACTGTGGTAAATCGAATAACGTCAACAAATATGATTCGTTCAAACAGTAACTAATTTCCTTCCCTGTACGACGGTTTTCTAAAGCCGTTTTGCATTTTCCCGATTCATTTATCTTTTGCGACTACATCGTATGGGGTTCATTCGTGGTTCAAAATAAAGAGGATACCATGCAAAGACGATATTTCAGAGGGGTGTCATTTTTTTCTTTGGTATTCGCGATCACCTTGCCGCTTTCTGTTTTCGCAGATTCTCCTCAGGTTCTTGATGACAAACTTCATCATCTACGCATTGATGGACCGCGTGAGTGGGACGATTTTCCTGAAGTTCCGGAAGCGAAATCTCTGATCATTCAATTTGATGCTGTCGAAAATACGCAGCCCGCAACTATCCAGCTTCGTCAACAGGATGTCAAACAGAAGTGGAATGTGCATCTGAATGATATCAAACTCGGTTCGCTTTCAACAGATGCCAACGACATGGTCCTGCTTTTTGAAGTACCAGCAAAAACTTTGCGCGAGGGAAAGAACGAACTGAAAATCGAGCAGGTCATTTCAAAACGCTCGCAGCCGGATGATATTCGAGTCGGCCAGGTCTTTCTGTATCAACAATCTCGGGAAACACTGCTTGCTGAATCGAGAGTTGAAATTGATGTCATCGATACGCAAAGCAGACAATCAACTCCCTGTCGAATTACCATTGTTCGTACAGATGGCGCGATGCCAACGATTGGAACCGTTTCAAATACTCATCTCGCGATTCGTCCCGGCACCGTTTACACATCAACCGGTAACGCAAAAATATCTCTTCCCGCAGGAGATTACAAAGTTTACGCCGGGCGAGGGTTTGAGTATTCGGTTGATCAAGCTTCAGTGAAATTGCACAAGGGGAAGAGCTCACAAATTAAGCTGAAAATAACTCGCGAAGTTCCGACGCCGGGGTATGTTGCCTGCGATACTCACGTGCATACTTTCACCTACTCCAGGCATGGTGATTGTTCCATCCAGGAGCGAATGGTTACGCTTGCCGGGGAGGGAATTGAATTTCCGATTGCCACCGATCACAACCAGCATATCGATTATATTCCCCCTGCCGAGCGGGCAAACGTCCTGCAATTCTTCACGCCGGTCATCGGAAATGAAGTGACGACAAAACTGGGGCACTTCAATAT
>WFOZ01000459.1 GCA_015487825.1 Planctomycetaceae bacterium | reverse complement strand
GAGTGGCCTATGGAGGTTTTCGGAAAGAAAATTGATTATGGTTCTGGTGCTGGTCAGGATTTTATTGAATTGAAGAATATGCGAAATAGATTGGTCCATTTTTCGAGCACATGGGAAACTATCGAAATTCCCGGGGTGGCCATCCATGGTCTGGCTGATACAAGTGCGCTTGACTCATTGGGGGATCATTCTGCTATTAAGGCTCTAAAGACAGCCGAAGGTTTCTTGGTAGAAGTGTTTCGTTTAAGGGGTACAAAAGAGTCAGACATTCCAGGGGCGTTACATTTATGGACTGGAGTGCCTCCGGAAGTGCAGAGCTAACAAGCCCATCCAGCCGACGCCAAAAAGCGGCGCGGCTGATGGGTAACGTTAGACTTTGTGCAGGACGTAGATAAATGAAATTATCAGGGCGTTATGTCATTTTGATCCCATTCATTTTATATATCTCAGGATGTGCTGTTGGTAGGAGTTGGGATAGTCCTAATATTAGTGGTGAGCAGGTTTCGATAGATGTAGATAGTAGTATATCTATTTATACTCGTGGAAATATTAGTCTTATTAGAAGCGCTCTTATAAATAATAAAACACAACGTTATTATCCCTTTGTAATTCGAGACATAACTTCTTACGAAGATGATATGTATCCTTTATTCGTCGTGATTATAGAAGAGCCAAAATACTCCGATGGATTTCTAAAGTATTTGATGGGATTATCCTTTTTTACCTATAGCATTGTTCCAGGATACTGGTACGAATCGTCAAATATTACATTGACCCTCAAGCTCAAAAATAGCGAGGGAGAGATTATTACTAAGTCGAAAACGTATGTTGCTAAAAGGCACTTACTGAATTGGCTACTATTACTGCCTTTTGCTAATTATGGGTTTACAGTCATGGCCGAATGGGGATCATCAAATACTGATGATTATTGGTATAAAGCTTATAAGTACTATATTAGAGAGTTTATAGTGGAAGAGATCGATTTGATTTTGGAAGATAAATAAATCGAGCTTGATTTCAAGTTTAAAGTGCAACATTCATAGCTGAGCATTGAATGCCTCCTCAGGTGTTATGTAGCCAAGTATTTTTCGGGGCCGGGTATTCAATCTCTTGGCTATTGAATTACAGCGTTGTTGAGTAACGTCTGACATGCTTTTCTTTTTTGGAAGGTACTGGCGGATTAAGCCATTGGTATTCTCGTTGGTTCCACGCTCCCATGAGTGATAAGGAGTGGCGAAGTAAAATTCCAACTCGCCTTTTTTCTCTATTACTTCAAACCCATGAAACTCTGTTCCGTTGTCAGAAGTAATTGTTTTGAAAGTTGCTGCTATTGGAGTTATGAGTTTTAAGGTTCGTGAATTTGTTTGCTCTTTTGTTTTTGAATCAAGTTTTCCAATCAGGGTGAAGCGCGTCATGCGTTCTACCAAGGTGACTATGCAGTCTTTGCTCCCTTTTCCATGTACCAAGTCAATCTCCCAGTGACCGAACTCAGAACGGTCATTTGCAGCTTCTGGGCGCTCATCTATGTGACGCTTGCCCGCAAGGCGCCCCCTACTGTCGTAGGTTCCGTAACGCTTACGACGCTGCTTGCAAGAACCGCGCAGGTGCATGTGTAGGTCGCCTTCTGCCGCCTTGTCTGACCAGACGTGTCTGTAGATGGTCTCGTGACTAATAGACAATATGTCGTTGGCCTTGAGGTAGCCGGAAATCTGCTCCGGGCTCCAGTCCTTACGCAGATATTCTTCAATGAGTTGGTAGTCCTCATCGCTGAACTGCTCATTGCGTCGAGAGATCGATCGACGTGTCTTGGTGCGGGTGTCGGCCTTTGAATAGCGATAATGGCCGTCGTTACATCGATTGCGATTGATCTCTCTGTAAATGGTGCTGCGATGTCTTCCCATTTGCTCGGCAATGGCTGATACGCTTAAACCTTGCTTTCGCAGCACGGAAATTGTATACCGTTCTTCACGGGTGATCTGGTGATAGCTCATGGCTGATTCCCTTTTCTTGGCAGAGTGGAGAAAAAGCCATTATCCCAGATCGCCCTCTTTAAGTATTTAGTTGTCGCGCTTAGTATATGAATTCGGGATCCTTAACAACGGGAAACGCCTGACCGGGATAAGCCAGCTCTTCTGAAAACCGGCGGGCGGACTCCCATAACAGGGACCAAGACTCGGAGCCTGTTCCTTCGAGCAAGCCTGTCGGGAACGTTGCAGCACGCAGGCGCTGCGCTTCCTGGCTTTTTTGGCGAGCTTTCGTTCTGGCGTCAAATACGGCAGCAAGAGC
>WFOZ01000458.1 GCA_015487825.1 Planctomycetaceae bacterium | reverse complement strand
CCCGGCTCAGTCACTTATGGAACAGTCCCGAAATAAGTTCCCGGTTTATCGTAGGGTGCGTCGTGACGCACCAGCCTGTTCATGTGGTGAAAAAGGTGCGTCACGACGCACACTACAAATTGAATCCATTAAAATAGGGATGTTATTCCAGGACTATTCCTATGTACCTGTTGGCTTCAGGTTGCTGATGAATGTTGTCAGTATTAGGCTGCAAAAGTAAAACAGAGTACAGCAAAGCACAGATGTTGCCCCTGCGGGGATTTTTTCATTGAGAGAGGAAAGCCAGGCTCCTGCCACGGAAGAGGTTGCTCCGATTGAAGAAGAAGTGATGAGAATAGTCGAAAAACGATCTGACCATAATCTGGCTGTCACCGCAGGAGTAATTAACAGTGCAACAATCATCACTGCTCCAATAGCGGGCAGCCCCACGACAACAGTTATCGCCAGGAGAGACAGGTGCATCCATTCGAGAGATTGTGTAGGTAGTCCCTGCACTTCCAGGAAGTCAGAATCAAACGTAATGCCGATACTGAGGCGATAAGTTACAGCTATTAAGCCGATTGCGATTATGCAAACGCCAGCCATCAGATATACATCTTTAATCAGCAGGCTGGCGGGAGCACCGAAAAGAAACGCAGTGAACCCTGCTGCTCCTCCGAAATGTCCGCTGTTCTGAATCATCTTACTCAGAACAATGCCTCCGCCAAAAAAGACGCTCAAAACGCCAGCGACTGCAGTTTCAGATGTTGTTTTTGAAATCCGGGGGAGGACCTGAATCAGCCAGACTGCCAAGAGCCCTGTCAGAAAGGCGCCGATAAATTGAATCGGTAGGCTTTGCCCGCCTGCAATCACGTAACCGAGGCAAATTCCCGGTAGCGCAGCATGAGCCAGCGCATCGCCCGTCAGCGCACGGCGTCTCAGAACTGCAAAGGTCCCAATCAGACCGCACGTCGCTCCTACAAGAGCGGTTCCCAATAGTACAATGGCTGTGTTGTATTGAAATACAAGCATGTTTTTTTATACAGAAATCTCTCTTCTGGAACTGGCATATCGATCTAATAAGGATATCGAATGCACATGGAAATTGTCAGAGTAAACAGGAAACGTAACTATTCAGCGGGTGGGTGGAGCAATTTGTCCCCAGCCATCCATCACTGAATAGTTACCAGGAAACGAAAAAACCTCCGAAGGTTCCAAACCTTCAGAGGTGCGATCCCACGGTGACCCTGGGATGGGAGAGTGCATTCATTTGTATTCGCCGGTCTAACTTGCGAAATTATTCGCCCATTAAACCTTTGTTGAGCCGCTTGAGGGCCTCGTGTTCCAGTTGCCGGACTCGTTCGCGAGTCAGGCCGAGCGTTTCTCCGATTTCTTTGAGGGTCTTCGGTTCTTCGTTATCGAGGCCGAATCTCATTCTGAGTATCGTCGCTTCCCGCTCGTCCATATCATCCAGCATACGGTAGACGTGAATTACGTTGTCGCTGTTGAGCAATTCTTCATCCGGTCCGATAGCTCGCTCATCTGCAACCATTTCGCCGAGTGACCAGCCGTTTTCATCGTCATCAGATTGCGGCGTTGTGTTATAAAGTTGTATCGCCTTTTTTACGATCCCCAATTTTTTTTTGGGCAGACCTAATTCAGCTGCAACCTCTTCTGCGGTCGGTGTCCTGTTAAGCTGGTCTGAAAGCAGTGCCGTCGCCTTGCGCCATTTTGAAAGTAGTTCTACCATATAGGCAGGAATTCGTATTGTCTTGGCGCAATTCACTAATGCTCGTTTGATCGACTGTTTAATCCAGTAGCTGGCATACGTACTGAACCGGGTATCCATCGTCGGATCAAACCCTTCCACGGCTCGCAGGACTCCCAGATTTCCTTCTTCAATCAAGTCCTGTAATGGAAGCCCCTTGCCCGTGTAGCCGCGTGCAATGTTAACTACTAATCGCAAATTAGCTCGGACCATCCGGTCACGCGCTGCAACATTTCCTTCTGCAATGGCGTAGGCCAGTTCTTTTTCTTCGTCCGCGGTCAGTAATGCTGTTTCATTAATTTCACGCAGATATGTTTCCAGCGGATTCTGGACTGCAGAAGAGGAGAGTCTGCGGCGAGGCTTCGTTTTTTTTGTTGCGGTGACCATTGTAAGGATTATGCCTTCCGGGATGTTGTGGAAATCAATCGTCGTAATTTCCTGAAGTCATGCAATTCAAAGAGGTAATCTTCTTTATACCGGATTCAGGTATTGAAGGCCCCTTCTGTTGGAGCGACTGCTTCCTGCAATTAATCTTCAACCTGTTTCGGTTATTTCACATTGGAGATATCGACCCGAATCGGGAAAGACTCAATCTTCAGAGGCGCACATTTCACGAAATAGAAAGAGGTCCGGCAGTGACAGCAATCGTGCCGGGAGTTCGTGATGTGACGTTCTCGACAGGTGAAGACAGGCTCTATCGGTGTTTGCGATTGCGCCTGTTATCGCAATGGATGGGTCGTGACGGAAAATACGTCCCGGGGTTGTTCATGTTCTACCGGTTATAAACATTATTGGTGAGCATTATGCGGAAAATAAGAGCAAATATGAATGCCCGGTTCGTCCTTCATCAGCGAAGAACAACCGAGCCGACTGTCAATCTCCTGCGAATCTTTGTGTTTCCGTTGCCTTGGTGTTAGAATGAACTGTTTTCTCTCACTTCAATCCAGGTATATTCAATTTCCCGATATGCAAGAT
>WFOZ01000457.1 GCA_015487825.1 Planctomycetaceae bacterium | reverse complement strand
GCCAGGAGGTACAGCAGTTCAGCCTGTTTAGTGGCGGTCGGGTTCGCAGACATTTTGAAGGACTTGCTGCAAAACTCGAACAGGGACAGTCGCTGGACGATGCCGTCGAATCGCAAGGGGCACCTGCCGATCTGGTTGCAGTCATTCGTGCAGGAGTTCGTTCGGGTGATCCGGGGCGTGCGTTAACACAATACGTTACCTACGTGAAATCACTTTCTTCATTGCGTGGTCGGGTGACACTCAGCTTCGTCTATCCTGCAATTATGTTTGCCCTTGCGACAACACTGTTTATCTGTTTGATGGTTTTTATAGTCCCGGATTTTAGCGATATGTTTATTGGGTTCGGGCTCGAATTGCCTGCGACCACTGCGTTCCTGTTGGCGATTTCATGGTTCTTCATAACATATGGGCTGGCATTCTTTTCGAGCATTGCCGCTGGGGTTGTCCTTCTTTTTTTCCTTTCGCTATTACTCTCGAATCGATCCAGGCGGGCGATTCAATTGCGAGTCCCTTTGTTTGGGCGAATCCTGCAATCGATCTCTATGGCTCGTTTTGTGCATTCACTTGGGTTTCTGGTCGAGAATGAAGTTCCGATGGCAGAATCATTAACACTGGCTGGTGAAAGCACGGGCGATGCCGTTATTGCTCATGCGACTTATCTGTGGGTTGCGAGATTGAGATCTGGGGAAGCACTGCGAGATGCCGTCGGTGATTTACCGGGCGTTCATTCAGAATTACTACAGGCGATACAATGGCAATCCGATTCTCGTTTTCTCGCCCGTGCCTTGCACGCGTTGGGAGAAATGTATGAAGGGCGAGCCCGTATCGAAGCGGCCAGAATTATTGCAGTGACTGAACCGATCATTGCACTCGGATCCGGGTTTGTGTTCGGATATGTCGTTATTGCATTGTTTTATCCACTTCTTATGCTCTTGAATGATCTTGCCTGATTTCCGATAAACTGTGTGAGTTAACTAACCAGATTGACCAACTTTTTTGAAACTACTTTTATAATTCAAAACCTGACATATAAGTCTCTCAGGCATAACCTGACCTACATTTTTTGTAAAACAAACACATGCGTACCTTCTTCTTTCTCTTACAACTGACACCGGGATGGTTGATTTTTTCGTCAATTTTCCTGGCAAGCCTGGCGGCTGTGATCTATTTGATCCTCAGCCGCAAGTCGGTTAACCGTGAAACGATGCTGTGGACAATTGCCACTGCGATCAAGCACGATATGCCGCTGCCCGAGTTAATTCGGGCGCAAGCCCGGGAGTCGTGGGGAAGCAGAAAACGAATTCTTTTCGAGATGGCAAGCGATTTAAGTGGTGGAGCTTCTCTGCCCGATGTTGTTGACACGTATCGTTTGCTGATTCCTGAACAGGGGCGACTGGCCATTCACGTGGGGAGTGAATCGGGAACACTGGATCAATCACTCGATGCGGCTCTGGAACATCTTGAGCGTCGCCCACAAAAAATCATACGAGATTTTCAGGCAATCTTTTTCTACCTGGGCTGCGTGCTAACCGCCTGGATGGGTATCGCCGGTTTTGTCATGTATTGGATCATCCCGAAATTCAAAAATATTTTCGTTGGTTTCGGTGTTGAGCTCCCGGGAATCACGATTACGTTAATTAACTTTTCAGATTTCGTCGTGAACTATTTCTACTTAATCCCAGGAGTTGTAATTATTCTGTTGCCGCTTGGAGCATTTATCACCTCACTTATGACTGGTGGAATGGAAATTCCCGATAAGGCCTATGCGCCCCTGGATCAACTGCTTCATAGAAGTATCTTCAATATCGACTGGGTAATAACGGGGCCAGTAATGAGGCTTTCGGTTCGACTTTCTCCGCAACGGGCCTCTGCAGATATCCTGCGGTATCTGGGTGTCGTGGCTCAGGCAAATCAACCGATGCTGGGCGCGATCGATACTCTTTCACAACATCACAAAGCGAAAGATATTCGTAATAAACTGCACAGTGTAAAAGAACGGCTCAAACAGGGCGGAGTATTGTGGGAAGCACTCGCGGCGAAAGGTTTTCTTTCCAAACAGAAAGCAGCATTACTGCATACCGCAGAAGTAGCGGGAGACTTGCCGTACGCATTGAAGGAAAAATCACAGCAGTTTGAAAAAGAGCACCAACATCGAATGATCTGTTTTATGGAATACACGCGAGTCACTGCCATTTTGATGCTCTGTTTCATGACAGGTTTTTTCGCGATAAGTCTGTTTATGCCATTGATACAATTAATGAATGATCTATCGTAACCTGGAGAAACCGCAACCGAGAAGAAAAAAGTAGGGTAGTATCCTATCAATGAAATGCTGTGCAAAAGTGGCAGGATACTGTTGCCACGAAAAAGAAAAATGTGAACCACGGAGACACGGAGAACACTGAGGCAAAGCAAAAAAAGAAGAGAAGAAAAAGAAAAATATTTCAAAGTGGTTTCATTCGTTCGATCGAATCTCATTTGATTTAGAACGCAATGTGGGAAACTCTTTGCGTGAGTATTTTTCTCCGTGATCTCTGAGTCTCCGTGGTTATTTTTATTTTTCCTGTTTAGTTCCGGCTACGCCGGGTTAGGCTTTCCATAAACTATTTGGAGTTCACTGGTCAATCGAAAGATGATTATCTTGGGAAACCACATTTGTCAGGCTGGAAAGCCTGACCTACGAACTTAAAGATATACTGATGAAATACTTTTATTCTACAACCTG
>WFOZ01000456.1 GCA_015487825.1 Planctomycetaceae bacterium | reverse complement strand
GAAATTTGCGAGCCGTTCGCAAACTTTTACTGTTAGTAATACAGAATATCTCGAATATTACGCCGGACATGATGAAACGTATGGGCAATCTCTCGAATACCTTCCCGCTTCAATGAGCCCGCCAAATATGTCCGTAATCGTTCACCACCAGCATCCTTGCCTCCACATAATGCAGTAGAAAAAACTACGCTATGTGGAATTTGCTACGGTGGGCCTCTTTTGCACATACATCTCCAAAAGTCGAAAAGTAGTGGTCAATTGCGATCTGCGCTGAAAGAATTTGTGATGCGGAAAATCTACTCTCGCACAGTTGACAACCGATCATCGTCCATTCCAGGGTACGACGAATCCGGCCTCCCTACAATATTCACCTTGGAAATCTCCTACTCAATGTTGGTTAAGGTTTTTGCATTCTGTGCTTCCTGCCAAAATGAGCTATAGATTACTAGCTGGAGAACGCCAGGTTTAGAGTCAATATTGAACTAACATGTTCACGCAAAACAAGTTGTGGCAAATGGCTGTCTGAGTATTCTCTATTTTGATATTGAAGCGTAACTTGCCTGTGCAAAATGGGTTACAGGATATTTTACCGTAAATCTGACGCTGTCCAGCTAGAGGAAAACGAAATATACCCAAACGTATGGGGAGATGAGGACTGTGACTATTTGGTTGAATATTTTGAAGATATAAAGATGTTTTATGAAAAGGCTGATAGTGAAAATAAAATGGTTATCCAGTATATAAGCTAGTCAGCCCTAACAATCGCGTAAACACGGACTGCCCAAAGCTGCGCCGCTTCGATATGCAGCTTTGGACAGTCGGTTACACAAGTCGTTCGCCACCAAAGGCAACGCCAGCACGAAAGACAAATATGCAACGCTCCACAATCATCCTCATCATCTGTCTCGCGGGATGTAGTAACCAATCGACCACACCGACACCCACAGGGACTCAGAACCGCGATACTGCTGGACACGCTGACGGACGAATCGGCCTCGTGGAGGCAACAGTTGGCGGAATTCTTCTTCAGCCCAGAACCGTGATCAATGAAAAACTGACTCTCCTCATCCCGCAGGGATTCTCGATCATGGACGAGGAAATGCTGAGACTTAAGTATCCCAGCGAGAGACGCCCCACCCTGGTTTATACCAACGAATCGGGATCAATTAACATCGCGATCAATCATACCAAAGATCGCATTCAGCAAAGCGACATAGCTGCTTTTCACAGGCAAATGGATGGCATGTTCCGAAATCTGTACTCATCCGCAACGTGGTTTGAAAGTGGCGTAATCGATATCAACGGACGCGAATGGCTAACTCTTAATCTCCGCACACTCGCAATCGACACGGAAATACGCAACATCATGGTCGGAACATCCGTTGAGGGACGTCTGCTTTTGGTATCGTTCAACGTTACCAGGGAACAGGAGGACCAGTGGCTTGAGCCAGCCAAGGCCATTGTTCAGTCTCTTCGCGTCAATGATTGAGCGAGACACAGTGCTGGCGAACAAATCGGTCGGTCGGGCGAGCCACTCGTCCGACTCAGTGATGTAGAGTCCGCTGTGCGGATCACGATTGAAGGGTAATGAATGCTATAATGGCTATGTCACATTACTTGGGAATCCGCAGTCGGCATGCACAGCACACGCTAACCGGTTCGCAAACGCTTCGTGAATCGGCGTACCGTTGCGGCATCATAGCAGTCATGCAAACCGGCAACAGCGTGCGTGTTCAGGTTGTCACAAACGAGTATTCCTTTTTTCGCATGAGGACTGTCAGTGGGCACCGAAACGGAGGATGCTTGTGCGATCATAACTGCCGGTCACCTGTGGCTTTGCTCCGTTCTTCCTGCGGACGTGTTCGGAGGGCGTGTGTTTGGTTGTGTAAAGGGTGTAGTCGATCAACTCGCCCACCGTCAGCTTTCCGTCTTTGCGGCCGCCAGTGATCGGTTTACCGTGCGACAGTTGAAAGCCATCAGCCTCACCGGCGAACATCTTTGTCACAGCGTAGGTGAACGGGTTGATGACGCGGCCATCTTTCACGATCGGGATGGAGAGTTCGTCTTTGCATTGCGATGTCAGAACGATCAAATTGCGGCCTTCTTTTTGCTGTCGGTCCTTCCACCGTTTGCTCACTTGTGGTGAGTTCATATATTCGACAAGCCCCCCGGAAAAACACGCCATTGTCAGCACCACGACATTCTTTGCCGGTATCTCGAGAATTCGGTCGACGTACTCATCCCAGAGAATCGGCCCCGATCGTCGTATCGGCAGATCCATCATGATCCCTCCCAGGGGTTGCGAGTCCTGAAAACCGTTTCTGCATCCGTGGCTGTGAGTGTATATAATCACCGTGTCCTGCGGTGTTGCGATTTCGGTCAGCCGCTCCAGATGATTTCTGAAAATGTCCCCCGTAACCGTTTCCTTTACCTTTCCCTGCAAATACTCTTCCTTTGTTATAACTGGTTCAGCGAGCGCGTCGACAATGATATCAGGCTGACACTTCTTCGACGATTCGACAATATCCCGAACGGCGATTTTTGCGATCTTCTGTTGCCTGACCGGATCGGCAACCCTGCTCTTGCCAAAGGTCAGAATGTACGTCTTGGGCTTGGCTTTTGAAGACTGCTGCGACTCTCCCTCAAATGCCTCCCGGTAGAATTCCCAGTTGGTCTTCTCGAGTGCATGGAATACATCGAGCGGATTATGGCGAACGCCAGCGGGGACGGTCCAGGTGTGAGGAATAAAGAGGCGGTCCAGGTGTGCATGCAATTCGCGATTGGGGACCAGCATTTTGTCCCGGTCGCCAACAACTTGACGCACGCGCAGTTTGCCACGGATCTTGGCTGCATTTTGTTTTGCCAGCATCCACGGACTTTGCGAGAGGAAGTAGCTCTGATCATTTCCATAAACGGTCTCCAGAATTCTCTTGCGGTCACGAGCTTTACCCCTGGGGCCGATCGCCTCTGTGAATTCGAGTTGCAATGGACCGGCTCCCAGAATTGAGGCGGTGCCAAAGAGATCGGCGTATTTGAATCCCAGTCGGGCCGCCCCGTAGCCTCCCATGCTGAACCCCTCGATCATCCGGCCTTTTCGTGACGCGACTGTCCGAAAGGTTGCATCGATGTGTGGTAGTAATTCCTTGATGACGACTGTTTCCACCGGCAGCGTGCCGTCCTTCGAATTGCACCACATACCGTAGGGCATTCCATTGGGAAATACGACTAGGATCGGTGGTATTTTTTCTGCGAGAATCGCCTGATCAAAGTGTTGGACAAGTTTCGGTAATCCCGGCAACCCCCCACCAGCGCCGTGCAGCCAGTACAACACGGGAAATTGCCGCTTCTTGTCCGTGTCGTAAACGGCGGGCGTGTAAATGTGATAGCTGACTTTCGCTTTGGCTGCGGCACTCTGAAAGAAACGCTGTTGGAGACGGGGGGCTTGGACGGCAGGGGTGATCCATCGACTCCCTGTCTCATCTGGCGACGATGTTTTCTGGGCAGCACGAACTGCGGACTGGTCGCTACAGAGAATTACACTGAAAGTCAGTCCCAGAACGGCCACCAATCCTCCAGGTATTCTGTGAATGTCGGCCTGCCGAGAATTTAACGAATCTAAACCGTCCTTCCAACGAGTCTGTTTCATCCATCAATTCTTTCTGTAGTCGTATCGGAATGGGCTCGTATTGCCTATTGAACACACAAAATAGTCGGGTGTTTCGTTCATTCTGAAAAAAACGACAATTCACGGCCGCGATGCGGTTGGAGCGATCCTATCGGTGAAAACTATTCATACGGGGTTAATCTATTGCTTCTGCTATTATAGACGACACAGATGTCGTGACAAAAATTCTGTGAAAATAATACACCACGGAAGTTGACGCTCAATACGCATTGCCTTGCCAGACACCAATTTCAAGTGTAGGCTGGGGGATGACTATCCCGGCGAGTCAAATCCTCTTCGACGTTCGCGGAAGAGAGTTGCTTTTTAGTCAATACCCACGCAAGATGGGTGGGGTTGGTCAGGTGATGGGTTGCTTGATACGCACCGACCGCGATTGCTTCACCGAATGAGAAAATCTGGCTAAGAACTTCCGAGTGACGGAACTGTACAGCCACAAACGGGATCCCGAAGAAAACGACAATGTGGCCGGGCGGAGAACCGGGAATTGATTGAACAACTGACAAAGTATCTGCATGGCCCTGCCGTCCAACAAAGGAAAGATGGAGATAAAGAAACCATGAAAGCAGGCAACCTGTTTTTGAATCGTTTGTCTCTGAGAACAATTCTGTGGTGTGGCGCATTTTTTTGCGAGGTGGAGGTTCAGGCCGAGACGCCCAACGTGCTTTTCATTCTCGTAGACGATCTGGGTTACATGGATGTTGGCTGTTACAACCCAAACACCTTCTACGACACACCAAACATTGACAAACTGGCCGCCAGCGGCATGAAGTTCAGCAACGGTTACGCCGCCAACCCCGTCTGCTCCCCCACACGCTATAGCATCCAAACCGGAAAGTATCCCACGCGCGTCGGCGCCACCAACTACTTCTCCGGAAAACTCAGCGGCCTCTTCAACCCTGCCACTTTACATGACAGAATGGACCTGGAAGAAATCACGTTGGCCGAAGCCCTGAAAACCAGAGGGTACGCCACTTTCTTTGCCGGCAAGTGGCACTTGGGACCAACAGTGGAATTCTGGCCGGAGAATCAGGGTTATGACATCAACAAAGGAGGATGGAAGCATGGAGCACCTTGGTTCGGCAAAAAGTATTTCAGCCCTTACGGCAACCCGCGTTTAACCGATGGCCCTCAGGGAGAGCATCTGCCTGATCGTCTTGCCACCGAAACCAACGCTTTCATCTCTGCCAGCAAGAAAGCCAACAAACCATTTCTTGCCTTCCTATCGTTCTATTCGGTTCACGTTCCTCTCATCGGCCGACCAGATCTTGTTGCGAAGTACACGAAGCGAGCGACCCAGGTAACGGGTTCTGAGTTTGGCGTTGAAGAACTGGTCTGGCCAAAAAATAAAGGTGCCCGCAAAGTTCGGATTCTCCAGAAGCATGCTGTTTACGCAGCCATGGTCGAAGCAATGGACCAGGCTGTGGGCAAGGTACTTAATCAGCTTGAGGCATTGAGAATAGCTGACAACACGATTGTTTGTTTCACATCCGATAACGGTGGGACCTCGACATCCGAAGGACTTCCAACTTCCAACCGCCCATTAAGGGGTGGCAAAGGATGGCTTTATGAAGGAGGGATTCGAGAAAACTTTATTGTGCGCTGGCCTGGCGTTACTCAGGCAGGTTCCGTCTGTGAGTACCCCGTCATGAGTATCGATTTCCTTCCCACGCTCTGTGCCGCCGCCAATGTTGAACTCAAGCATCAGATGGACGGTAAAAACCTACGTCCACTCCTCTCCGGTGAAAAGAAGACGCTCGACCGCGATGATCTTTACTGGCATTATCCCCATTACAGCGTTCAGGGGGGCTTTCCTGGAGGCGCTATTCGCTCTGGCAAATGGAAACTTATCGAACGTTACGAAGATGGCTCCGTCCAACTCTATAATTTAGATGATGATATCGGCGAACGCAAAAATCTTGCTGATTCCAACTCGACCCGCGTTGTCCTCATGAGGAAAAGACTTCACCAATGGTACAAGCAAGTCGACGCCAGATTCCTTCAACCCAAAGGCAAAAACAGACCGAAACCGTGGAGACCCTAAACGCGTTCGGTTGTTTGGGGTGGGCATTAGCCATTTGGAAGCGACATCTTTTATTCATCATGTCAATAACCACTCGGCTATACATTTTCTGACCGTTGTTTACAGGTTCTGACTGCATGTTTAGTGTGGTGGAGATCTGAATTATAGACGGATAGAGCATGCTGTTGGCCATGAAGTTGTGGCTGGCGAAATCCAGACATGAGGTCATTTGCTTTTCTTAGAGCCGTTTTTTTTGCCTGATCGCAATGAATTCAAGTAATCGACCAGCGAGGCGAGTTGTTCCGGGGTGAGGTTGTTGACCAGACCGATCGGCATCATTGATTGTTCCTGTTTTTTTCGGAATTCGATCTCATCCAGAATCAACTCAACTGCGACGCCATCGTTTTTGCGAATGTGAATTGTTTCTGCCGATTCGCTTGTTGCAAAGCCGACGTGCTGCTTGCCATCTTCCATGATAAAAACGTAAGTATCAAACCCCTGAGCAATTTTGGCGGACGGTTTGAGGATCGATTCGATTAGCTCTTCCCGTTTGTATCGCTTGCCGATATCGACCAAATGCGGTCCTTTCGGGGTTTGCCCTTCTGCATTGGTGTGGCACGCATTGCAGGCTTGGGAAATAAACAATCTTTTTCCTTCTTTCACTTCTCCCTTTGCCTTCATCACGCGGTCAAACGTTTTTTCATACGGTATGTTCGCAATTTGGTTTTTGTTGTTCGGATCAACTTTCGGAATGGAGATCGGTTTGTTTTCGTTAATTTCATTCGCTTCCTTTTCCGTCCATTCAGGCAACCCATTTATTTTCACCTTGTGGCGAATCAGTTGTTGTTTGAGAAAAATCTGGCTGACAGAATGTTTGGGATCGAGATAAGCTTTACGGATTACTTCCGCAATTTGTGGGGTTGCCTGCCAGGTTTCACTCATAAAGTAAGGGCCGGTATGATCAGGACGTGTGCCCCACCAACCTTCGGTATATTTCCCCTCTTTGAAGTAGAGCCGAATAAGCAGGGCAAGAATTTCTTCGCGTCGTTTCATGTCTGTTTCGTTTTTCGCGTTCTGAATTAACGCCTCGATCACTTTCGGATCGTGCATATACTTTAGTGCCCATAATGCACCATCGCGAAATGAACCGCCCAAACCTTCCAGGCATGTTTTCGATGCTTTCAGTTTGACAAGCGTTCTCACAGCCAGATGCGGAATGACGCGTCCGGGATCGGGTTGTTTGTGTTGATCTCTAGTTACGGGGGGAAGTTCTCCCTGCGTTCGTTTTGTCAACGGTAATACCGATGAAGCGGCTTCGGGACGGTTCAATCTTGCCAGTGAAATTAAGGCTTGTGCCTGGACACGCGGGTTTTTATCGTGCAGTGCTTCGATAAACGGTTCTAACGGCAGCTCTTTTAATCCTGCTTTGCGATCCGTTAGCGCTTTCAAAACGAGATCACGAATTTCGGGGAACTGTACTACTTCAAGAAGTTGAGCATTGGCCGCCTTGTCGTTGAGTTGTTTGAAAGTAAAGATCGCTGCGGAGCGTGCATAACGTGGAGCATTTTCATCGGCGATAAGACTCCACAGCAGTTGACTCGTTTTTTCTTTGGGACCACGCCGCAGTATTTCACGCTGTGTATGCAGTTGCCGAACCGCAGAGGAAGAACGGAGCATCTTCACCAACTCCGCATCGTCCAACTCATTCAATCGCGGGAACGGTTTGGGCAAATAATTTTTGGGGCGCAGTTGTGCCACGAATCCGATGTTGGGGCCATCGTAAGCGAATTTACCGTTCTTCCAACTGCTCACGTACATCAAGCCGCGACCATCGACATCGATATCTGTCGGACGCGGAATCTTCAAAAAGACTTCCTGATGCGGATCGAAAGTCGCTCCATTTGCAGCCAGGTTGTGCCGATAAACTTCACTGCGTCCCCAATCGCAGGTGTAAAGGGCATCGTTGAACGGGGCGGGCCAACTCAGATCATGAAAATACATTCCGCCGCATCCGGAACCGCCACCGTAATCGCCAAGCGGAGGCATAATCTCTTCTGCAAAATTCGCGTACCACGATGGATACCCATATTCCGCCCCCTGCAGAATATGACTGACACGGATATCCCAGCCGCCGCCATCGTTGGTGTTATCTCGCGTGAAGATATTCATGCACGGATCGATACAGACATCAAGAATGTTTCTCAATCCCCAGGCAAAGAATTCCATCTCGGTTCCATCGGGACGAATGCGAATGATGCCGCCCCCTCGCCGATTCAAAACGGTTCCATCCGTCCCCTTGGCAGCGACCACGCCGTAATCTCCTACAGCGATATAAATCCAACCATCAATCCCCATGCGGATTCCGTTTGTTGTATGATCCGCGCCGCGTATTCCGACATATTTGGTACTGATTCCTTCAATCAAAATTTCTTTTCGATCCGCGACGCCATCGAGATCGTCATCATGAAACAGCACCAACTGCGGCGGTGCCAGTACCCATAATTTTCCCTGATCGTAAATCAAACCGCGTGGATGATCGATCTTGCAAAATTCGTTGACGTACTCCGCTTTGCCATCGCCATCGGCATCGATACAACGAACAATTTTTCCGCGATTCGGTTCTTTCCCGAGGGAACCCATTTCGTCCACGCCAACAAAAACTTCTCCTGTTGGTGCGCAAGAAAGACAGACCGGATAATTCACTTCGGGCGGCGTTCCAAACAGGCGAACTTCCAACTCTGCGGGTGCTTGCACATCTTTGACCGTGGCTGCGTTTGCGGTTTCCTTTTTCTGTTTCGGTAGCTTGGGCAGATCGCCAATGTAGGCTTCAAATTCCCAGAAACTGAACCATTGCCCTTTGTTTGCTCCCAGAAAAGTAATTCGCAAATAACGTGTATCGGGCGAATCGACTTTGTGTGGTGCGATTCGTTTTGGCTTTTTATTTGTTGAAGCATCGACAATTTTCTTCCAGATTTTTCCATCCGCAGAGGCTTCCACAATGTACTTGTAAACGGCTTTGCTTTCCCAGTGAATGCGTAACGACTTGACATGTTCCGGGTTTTCCAGATCGACCTGCCACCATTCATTCTTTTGTGCTCCGTTGGCACAGAAACGAGTATTCAGCTTGCCATCAACCGCGTGGTTGGAAGGGTGCCCTTGCTGTTGCGATTTGGAACTTGTCTTGCGACCGAACGCCAGGTTTCCTTCCCCGCAGCAACTTCCTGCAATCACGTTTTCTACTGCTTGCGAAACCGGGATGCTGACAAGTTTGAATATTTCTTCATTCGTTTCTTGCGACGTTTTTTTTATGTCGCTTTTATCACTTTTATCCAATGCCCAAAGCATCCCCCTGGCGAGCATATCCAGATACTTCGGCTCCGCCATCGTTTCGTTGTAATGCCCGATGGTTGTTGCGAACACGCGGCCCTTGTGGTACTGATTCGTCCAGACGCAAATTTGCGGTTCGCCATCACTTTCCCGCTTTGCCTGTCCTAAAGCCGTTGCGGTATCCCACAGTTTTATCGAGTGGTACAACTCTCCCTTGGGAGCACGCCATTGCTTGCCGAATCCTTTCATAATCGGGTGCGAAGGTTTTACGTTATCGACCAAATACGAAAAATGCTTCCCATGTCCCGGCGACTGCATTCCACAAAACTCGAACCAGCGATCATCTCCCGTCCGGTAGCAGTGCATCGCGCAATGAATCAGAATCGCGGGCGTTCCTTCCCGGTGTGGTTTGAGGATTTGATCGACCCGTTTTTTGTCTTTCACATGAGAAAAACATTCGTTATGCACAACGATATCAAAGCCTTCTGCCCAGTCCGCATTTTTATAAACCGGGATTTTTGTATCGGTCGTTTTCCCTCCCTGCTGCACGATGGTCCATTCGACGTTAATCCGTGCAGAAATTCCTTTGGAAAGAATCAGCTTCTGTCTTTCATAATCGTGACAACATCCCCCGGTAATGAGTAGTGCCTTGATTGCAGGTTCTTTTGCGTGAACCGTATGGTTATCGCTCAAAACGGAAAAACAGAATAATCCAATAATAATATAGGAGTAGAGATGTTTCATTGAATAATCCAGATGAGAATGAAGTGCAAATTAATTCAAAGGGCAGGGGAACTGGCCTTCCTGCAAACCATCTTAGCGTAACGACCAACTCTCCAGTAGTCGAGAGTGCTCGATCCATTCTGGTGTGGGCGGCCTCGCCAGCGATCCTTGAGATGATTCAGTATTGTGAGAGCCAATTTACTGATATGATAAAATGGTGGATTCAATATCGGAATGCAATTGTCGCACCAGAACTTGGTCAGATCATCTTCTGGGATTTATCTCTTCCTTGTTGACTTATTGATACGAGATTGCATCGCTACGTTTCTGAGTATCGATTATTATGATGTCGTGGGCGGATTCTGAGTTATCGCCCTTTCATTCTATTTGTTTTGTTTGAGTGAATGCAGGTGGGTGAAAAGGTCGCTTACTTCTTGTGGTTTGAGGTTATCCAGTAGTCCGCCTGGCATCACAGAAACAGAAGTAAAGCCGGCCTGTTCGATTTTTGATTTTTCGATACGTTGATCCGCAGTGTTCGGTTGCCGCAGGACAACGGCAGTTGAATTTTGCGAGACAAGCAAACCTTGTATCACTTTTCCGGAGCGGGTTAATACACGGTAACTTCTGTAGCCACCTTCGATCGCAACGTTCGGTGTCAGGATGTTGCGGAGGATGGCTTCGGTTCCTTTGAGTCCGATTCCGTCAAGTGGTGGCCCAATTTTCCCTCCGTTACCTGCCTGCTGATGGCAAATAAGGCAGGACTTTTCGAAAAGGACTTTGCCTGCCAAGGCATTTCCCGGTTCGTTTGCAAGTTGACGGTATTTATCGAACAGTGCTGCTTGCACCGTTGCCTGATTGATCGATAATAACTTGGGGGCATCAAGTGCTGACTGTAATTTTGCCTGACCGCTCAGTGGTCCCCAATTATTTCTGCAAAAATAATGAACAAGCTCTGCCGGTTGTTCTTTCTCTGAGAAACTCAGGTCGATATTGTCTCGAATTTGACGAGGTGTGCGAGCGATGTCCCAAATACGGTATTCAAAAAATGCCCCCTTGGTACCTGTGTCACGCGGGCTGGTTCTTCCGATTTGCAAGTTGTTAAATGTCACTTTGCTTTTCTGCTTACTCTGGGCAGAAAGCTCGCCATTGATGTATATACGAAACGTCCCTTCGTCATCACGTGTGACAGCAATATGCACCCAGGAGTTTGCGACCATCGTATGTTTTGCAATAACAATATCGTTTTGATTTGCGATCCAGACTCGAAACATTTTACCGGCAAAATTCATATCCAGCACGCCGGGGTTTCCGAGAATTCCGTCAGCGTTGGAAATGTCAGGATCAAGCCGTACCCATGTTTCTACAGTAAATGCACCAGAAAGTTTAATCGGCTTCTGGACAAAGTCTGCCTTCCCGCCCGGAAGTCGTAGAATACTTTGTACCTGTCCTGCAACATCGCTCCAGAGTTCTTTCAGTTCTTCATTTTCGGGGAGCAAGATCAACATGGTTTCAAGAATTGCAGGAGAAAGATCTTCCGCAGAAATGTCTTCTTTCTCGATAGAATCCAGAAGCGATAACGCACCGTTGCGACTTGTTGCCATTCGGACGATAACCGCTTGGCGATTCTCGTAGTTCAGTTTCATGAGCATGTCTGACATCGCTGCAACGGCCTGTTCTGATGATGATTCAGCCAATGCTGCCATTGCTGCGTCCCGTACCTGCTGGGATTCTTTCTCTGAAAGAGCTATTGCTGAGAGTATTTTGAACTCATTAGAGCCAAGTTCTCGCAATGCTTTCAATGCCAGCAGTTTGGATTTCTGTTTGGTTTGAGGTGTTCTTG
>WFOZ01000455.1 GCA_015487825.1 Planctomycetaceae bacterium | reverse complement strand
GTGTCTCAGTGGTTCACTTCCTTCTTTGTGTTAAAAATATCCTGCCACTTTTGCGCAGCATTTCATTGATAAGAGACTAAGGCTGAACAGTTATAATTTCTATTCGAATTCTGATTTCATACATCGCGAGGTATGGCCCAATGGCTTTCCCTGTATTGACGGCGGAGCTGTTGGCTTGCCTGTTCGTCTCCAGAAATTGTTTCGTTCTTGGGATCATAATTCAACACGCGACCAACTCGAGCCGAGATGTTTGAGAGATGGCAGATTGTTGCTGCAAAGTGCCCGATTGCAGCAGAAGCGGCCGGTTGTTTTTCTTCGCCGCGAATACAGGCAAAGAAGTTATCGTAGTGATCATCAAGCGTTGGACGCCCCTTGGCTTCTGCGATGAGTTTGTTTCGTTTGCCGAATAACTTCCAGCCTCTGGTATGCCCGAGGAGCATGATACCTTCAGTACCATAAAAAGCAGCACCATTTTCGTACCCCTCTTGTGTATAGGGCGACCATGTTCGTTGTTCAAAAATAAGTCGCTTTGTTTTGCCGCCGGAAGAATTATTGGATGGATATTCACATACCGAATACTGTGTATCGGGAAACTGCTGATCGTCATCGAAGAAACTTTTTCCTCCCAGACAGCTGACACGAGAAGGATGAGAATTCATTCCCAGTCCCCACAGCGCGACATCGATATCGTGAACGCCATCGTTGCCGATGTCGCCGCAGCCGAAATCTCGCCACCATCGCCAAATACTTGGTAATAGATTCGTACGATACGCTACCATCGGTGCTGGTCCGACCCAACGATCAAAGTTCAAATATTCGGGCGGTTTGCTCGGCATTTTTTTTCCGATTGAACCACGGCGTTGACTGTTCCAGGCTTTTGCCACGAGTACTTCGCCAATCTCTCCCTCATGCACCCGCTGGATCGCCTCTTTCAAAAATGGCGCACTTCGACTTTGTGTACCAACCTGAAGTACTTTGCCGCTTTGTCCTGCTTTTTTGACCAGCAGCTGACCTTCTCGAATGTTATGACTGCAGGGCTTTTCGACATAAACATGCTTACCGGCATCCAGCGCTAACAGTGCAGCAGGTACGTGCCAGTGGTCAGGCGTTGCAATGAAAACGGCATCGACTTCGCGAGCATCAAGCAGATTTCGTAAATCGTCGACAGCTTTGGGAGTGTTTCCCGCGATTGACGAAGCGCTTTCTACCGCAGCTGCAAGTCTTCTTTTGTCGACATCGCAAACATAGGCAATTTCAACATCTTCACGCTTGGCAAGTGTGCGTACATGGTTAGAACCCATGCCTCCCGTTCCAATAACGCCAACGATCAACTTATTATTCGCATCAGCTGCCCTAAGAGATTGCTGACCAACCGATAGAGCCAATGCTCCTGCCCCAGCAGATTTCAAAAAAGTTCTGCGTTCTGTATTGCTCATCGCATTCTCTTTCTGTCAGATAGTTTGATTATTCAGCGGGATTATCAGGAGCCTGCGGCCACGGTGTTTTCCCTTTAGGCCAGCTTCTGGGTTGTTTGCTTCGTGCCTTTTTGACCGCCTTTATTAACCATGAAGGTGGACTTTCATTTTCTTCCAGACCGTAAACATAAGGCAAAGCTGGTCGCATCAGGAGAGGTTTTTCTCCCAAAGGAGGGCGTTCTTTATCCACTTGCATAAGTCGAGCATGCATTTGTTTAACCAGCTTGGGATGGTTTGAAGAAATATCAGTTGTTTCGCCCGGATCGTTTTTAATGTTATAAAGTTTCTTCCCCATCAGTTTATAATCACCCTGGCGAATAGTTGGAATGCGGACACTCCCGGTAACTTCAAAAATTATTTCCCTGCGTGGACTTGGTTGATTGTGAAAAATGGCATCCGTCATATCCAGACTGTCCAGCGGACGCTCCTGCTCCAGTTTCCCTCCCGCGAGATTGATGAACGTTGAGAATAAATCAACCACGTGCATCATGCTGTTGTTCGATGTACCCGGTTTTAATTTCCCGGGCCAACGCATCAGGCAGGGGACTCGCACGCCGCCTTCAAAAGTCGTGTTCTTTGTTCCCCGAAAAGGTCTGTTACTCTGTTCGGTCAATCCACCGTTATCGTTTGTGCAAATCAGTAATGTATTTTCACGGAATCCATTACTGTCGATCGCTTTGATAATTCGCCCGACCGCTTCATCGTAACACTTTAACGCAGCGTTTCGCGGACTGAATTTATCTGTATGCCGGGGGACAACATCAATCGGACCATGCACAGCATTGAAAGGAACATAGATGAAAAACGGTTTCTCTGAAGATTGCGATTCAATTACACGTTCAAATTCAGCAGCGATTAAATCGGTTGAATAGCCTGTTTCCCGGATCGGTTTTTCGTTGCGATGCCAATCGTAAACATGAAATGGAACAGGTGCATTGTGTGGAATCATAAAAGTATTGTAATCGATTCCCCAGGCGTAATGCCCGTATTGATGGTCGAACCCCTGTTGCATCGGCAGATGCTCTTTAAGCCATTCTCCACAATGCCATTTCCCAATGATCGAAGTGAAATACCCGGCTTCTTTGAGTGCCTCTGCAACGGTTCGTTCGTTTGTATCCAAAGCATGAATACGCCGAGTCAGTTCTCCATCTTCATTTTTTGCTAATGTTAAACCGAGCTTTTTCAGGTAACTTGGCTTTCCGAAATCTTCCGATCGCCAATCGCTCCAGGTTCGGAAAGCATAGCGACCTGTCAGCAAAGCGGCCCGTGTCGGGGCACAAACAGAATGCGTATAAAACTGTTTGAATTGCACTGCTTGAGCGGCCAGTCGGTCCAGGTTAGGCGTTAACCCTTTCATTCCGCCGTTAAACCCCGGTTGTCCGTAGCCCATATCATCAGAAAGGATGAGCACAATATTGGGAGCGGAATTCTTTTCAGACGAATAGGCAGTTTGCTCGACACAGGCCGCACCGAAAAACGAACTCACGATAAGGATGAGTATCGTAAACCTGGAAAGCGAAAATGCTTTTCGTAAAGTCGATTTAATTCTGAATAGCGTGGTGGTTATCCGCATGGTTATTCCCTGGAGATCAGTTTCTTCCGATTGGCATTGTTCTATACCTTTTTTTAGTATCTTAATCGCGGAGCGTCCGGTCAAGCACTGACGGCTTTTATCATCCTGAGAGGACTTTTTTGTAGAGCGTGAATCAATCTGGACATCGATATTGAATTTGTTTCCGCGGCAGGTTAGCATGATACATCTTGCCGGGGGGTAAATCTTGTGGTTGCCAGTTGCCCCTCATTCTCCTGCCAGATTCGATCCCTGAAAGATGAGGCGAGCGATGCTCCAGCGAAATCTGTTTTTACTCATATCGGTTTTATTTCTGAACGCCGTTTGCTCACCATCGGTTACTGCACAACCGGATGCCATTACGGTACATAAGGGGGATCGAATTCTCTTTGTGGGTGATACATTTGCAGACCGTTTGCGAGTAGATGGTTATGTCGAATCGATCCTGGCAGCCAGACGACCGGAGTTGGAACTGGTTTGCCATACACTGGGCTGGTCGGGTGATACTCTTTCCAAACAGCCTCGCCCGCTCAATTTTGGTTCGCAGGATGATCATCTTCAAAGACAGGCTGCAGATGTTGTTGTCCTCTGTTTCGGGATGAGTCAGTCGCTTGATGCACCGCAAGGAGCAGCGGAATTCGGGAAAGAGATGACGCAGTTAATTTCGCATCTTCGTCAACAAAAATATAACGGCCACTCGGCTCCACAACTGGTTCTTGTCTCTCCCATTGCTCATGAATTTATCAATTCCCGGCTCGGCAACCCCTCTGCACATAATGCCTCGCTAAAGCAGTATGTCGCGGTATTGCATCAGATTTCAGAAAAGGAAAAAGTTCCGATTGTGGATCTGTTTGATTTTACTTCCCAATTGATGAAAGAATCAGCTTCACAATCATTGACAACCAACGGCATCCATTTGAACTCTTACGGTTATTGGGCAGTGAGTCATCGGATTGCAGATCTTCTGATTGGAAAACAGCAACCTCCACAACTTGTTTTCAATGCAGAGAAACTGCTGACTGAAAACAGGAATGAAACAGGTTTGAAAATTACGGGGCAGAAAAAAACAGCTTCGGGGATTCAATTCCAAGTTCAGCAAAAGCAGTTACCTCTTCCGTTGCCACCGAAAGACTCGGTGATTCACAATAGTCTGGAAAATCGTGTGAGGCACGTTTCGATTACTCATTTGAAACCGGGGAATTATGCCTTAAAAGTCGATGGTAAAACGGTATTCCAGGGAGATCAGCAACAGTTTGCCAACAGTTTCCGAGTACCCGGCAGGCCTGCACAACAATTGATGCGTGAACTTCAATCCACAATTCGACGAAAAGATCAATGGTTTTTTGAACGGTACCGCCCTGTTAATACCGAGTATATTTTCGGGCGTAGAACCCAGCCTTACGGTGTTGAATCGTTCCCGCCCGAGTTGAAAAAAGTGGATGAACTCATTGCTGAACAAAATCATAAAATTCATATCGATGCAAATCAGATTCAAAAAGAAGACTGGAAAGTGGTTCGTCTTGATTAGCAACCCGTGGCGAGCCGGGATTTAATTCCCTGCTTACGAGCCTGTTTTGCTTCCAGTGACCGGTTGCAAGCAACAGCGAATGCAGAGACTGCCGATTTTCGAAACACTTACTTCAGAAGATGATTGATAGACCTGCCTACCAGGAGAAGACATGCTAACGAAATCTCATTTACAGTCCCGTTTAACGGGCGTTATATTTTGCAGCCTGGCGATTCTGTTTTGCTGGCAGACCGCGTTCAGCGCAGAGCCAGCTGCGAAAACTAAAAGTGAGAACGCACCACATGTTGTGTTTGTCGTTGGTACGACACATTATTCTGCGGATAAAACAATACCGAATTTTGCAAAATCGCTGAAGAAATATGGGTTTCGAGTTACCGTTATTGTTCCTGAAGGAGATCCGGAACATAACAAGAATAAAAAAGGATTACTCGGACTCGAGGCATTAAACAGTGCTGATTTAGCCGTGTTTTATATGCGGTTTCTGACTCTTTCCGATGAACAGCTCAAGCCGATTCTCGATTATGTTCAAGCCGGTAAACCGGTTATTGGAATTCGCACCAGTACTCACGCTTTCGATTATCCAAAAGAAGATCCCCGTTCGAAATGGAATGATGGATTTGGACGTGAAGTGCTTGGCACCAAGTATTTTGCCCATATGGATGCTGGTTCGACAATTGAACAAATTCCATCGCAGCGAGCAAATACATTACTAAATGCGGTTCCCTTAAAGTTCTATGATCCAGGGCATCTCTATAAAGTGGAGCTTCCCAAAGACGCAGTGCCCTTGTTGATGGGGACCGGAAGACGAAAAAAGGCGGCAACATACACGAATCGATTTGGGACCCATATCTTAAAGAGGGAAATGAGCTGGCCTGTTGCCTGGACCTGGAAAAATAAATTTGGAGGAAAAGTTTTTGCGACAACTCTGGGGCACGAAAAATCATTCGAGCTGTATCCATTAAATCGATTACTGATCAATGCGATTCACGCCGCACTTGGTAAAGATGTTGATGTCTCTGAAGATCTTCGCGCCTTTTCGACGAAAATCCGTCTTCATGAGCAACGCCTTCACTTGAAGAAAACAGAAACAGAACTCGGCGGGCACGATCCCGAAATCGAACGGCAGTCTTTTGAGTTACTTGATGGGTTTGAAGTGAATTTATTCGCTCAGGAACCGATGCTTGTCAACCCGGTGCATATGACATGGGATCCACAGGGACGATTATGGGTTTGCTGTGCCCCGAGCTATCCGCATGTGAAACCGGGGGAAGAACCGAATGATATGATTATCGTTCTGGAAGATATTGATCAGGATGGACGTGCGGATAAGTCAACTGTTTTTGCAGATGGATTATACGTTCCAACCGGTTTGGAACTGGGGGATGGGGGCGTGTATGTCGCCAATGCACCGGACCTGCTTTTCTTCAAAGATACCGATGGAGATTTGAAAGCGGATGTAAAAGAAATTGTTCTCAGTGGGTTTGC
>WFOZ01000454.1 GCA_015487825.1 Planctomycetaceae bacterium | reverse complement strand
TGAGTGAAACATCTTTAGAAATGCTGAGAGAATCTGTCCGTAGTGTCCGTGAACAGGGATGCCATATTGTCGATGTGGGAGGCGTAACACCTGCCTGTATGAAATTTATTCTGGAGCATTTACAGGCCGATGCGGGGATTCACGCGACATCGCGTCGTAAAGATGGAAGCGGAGCCGGTCTCGATCTGTACGGCGCACGAGCGGTGCCTCTTTCCTCAGAAAGCCTGTATGATGTGCAAACTCGCGAACAGCATAAACAACTCACCCGATACAGTCGCAGCGACGGTGGACTAACCCCCTTCCCCGCCGGACAGGTATATATTGAAAGACTACGAAAGCATTTTCAAAACATTTCTCCGCTACGCATCTGGCTTAACACAACGAACGAATTAGTGATCGATTTATTGCAGGAAATTTTTCACTCCCTGGCTGCTCAATTGATCCTCTGCCCACAAAAATATCATGTAGAACCGGCTGAAAAACTCGATATCAAACGGCTTCATCCTCTTCAAAACCATTTTATGGAAGAAGATTGCGAACTCGGAATTATCCTAGACAGCCAGGGACAATCCTGTCATTTTCTCGATGCAAATTTCAGAGAAATTCCGACATCAGATATTCTCGCCCGGCTTTATCAGCAGATAAAAAGAGAGTGTTCATTCAAATCCGATGATACCCCTCTGGTCATGCTGGGCGAAGAACTTCGAAGCGAGTCAGTCATCTGGGAATCGGCAACAGACGACATTTTTCGTTATCGCCAGTCACTACGTGAATACTTCACAAGAGGTATGGCAACCGCCAGAACTCCCCTCGGCTACGATGCACTGCACCGCTACTGGTTTGTTGATCAATCGCCAGTTTGCGATGGGATTGTCACGCTGGGAAAATTATTGCAGGCGATATCAAACGAACCAGACCAGTAAAGCCCCAGAGTCTTTATCAGATTTCCTGCTTTATGAGTTGAAGCCAACTCCTCGATTTGCCTGGTTAAATTCATTGCATATTTCAACAAGGCGTTGGGCCGCATGACATGAAGTATGTTTATCCTTAATGGCAGTCTGCGCCTGAACTCCCATTTCTAATCGTTCTTTAGGAGATTCCAGAAGTTGCCGGAGTATACGTGCGAGATCTTCGATACTTCCCGGTTTTGAAAGGAGGCCGCCACCGGTCGATTCAATCAATTCCAAATAGCTGCCGTGTGCGGGTTGGGCAACGGGGACCCCTTGAGACATTGCCTCAAGCAAATACAACCCTTTCGGTTCTAGAAAAAGAGCCGGAACGCTGAATATATCCAGGCCTTGCATAAATTCCAGTTTCTCTTTCTGAGAACCGGGGCTGCCGATGTATCGAAAACAATCTTCGGGAAGCGCGCACTCCTTTTCGATCTGCCTCATGTAATCGTGATGAGCTTTCCCCAGATACCCTCCCGCATAAAGTTCAACTTCCAATCCCGATTCATACAACAGATTGACCGCTTGCACCAAATTCAACAAACCTTTTTCCGGTGCGATTCTGGCAAAATAACCGATGCGTGGAATTGAAGATGCTTCTCTGATTGAATGTTCTTCAGGCGAATGCAACTCATCCGGCAAATCAATCGAAAGAGGGATCTGCCGGAATGATTTTATATCCACAGAAAGATATTCGCTCATATAGTCGGCATAGAATTCTGTATGTGTAAGAAACAGGTCAAACAACCGAGCATGAACGGCAACGCTACTGATGGCCAATTGACGGTATTTTTCTGCCAATTGATCGAGAAATAAATCATCTCCCTGAAGCAGGCAAAAAACTGGACCAGTAAATTGCTCCCGAAGCAAAGGCATCACACCGCTGAGCAAAGCATTGCTGAAGATGATAATATCAGGCTGCACTTCCTTAACCAGATGCTCAACCAGTTCCTGATATTCTCGCCGCATTGAACCAATACTTCCCTGAAGCATCGCCAGGGTAAGCGAACCCAGTCGGGAGGCATCGTTTTCAATTCCAAGTGAACTTGCCACGCGAAGAACACGAGGATGATCGAGCCACGAAACCATCCCACGAGGCAAGCGGTGCCAAAACGGAATCGTATGATCGAGATAAAGATTTACGCCTCCCAGATAAACTTTATCGTCGGAAACGTTTTGTTGATCAACACGAATCGGCGTGTAGGTCGGAATCAGCGAGACTTCATTCCCCTGCTCGACCAACGCTTTAGCCAGAGAATTATCCTGCATACAGGATCCACAAAACATCCCGGCCCCACCCGCAGTGATTATCGCAATGTGCATTACAACAAATCCCTCGGCTCTCTCGCATCGTGAAGCATACGGCTTACAGCAATGGGATCATCTTGAGAAATGT
>WFOZ01000453.1 GCA_015487825.1 Planctomycetaceae bacterium | reverse complement strand
TGGTGTGAAAAACATCAGCATGTCCTCATCTGCCAGAAAATCAACCCAAGTACTAAAAACCACGTTGAACCTTAAATAGTAACGTAGTTCAGGCTGCGCTGGGCAATTTTTTACTTCCCGGCGGTTAAAATGGCGGGGAGTTCTTTCAGGTCGAGGTTGCCGCCGGAGAGTATGCAGACGACTTTTTTTCCGGCGAACTTTTCTCGTTGTTGCAGTAACGCTGCGATGGATGCTGCCCCGGCCCCTTCAGCCAGATTGTGTGTCTGTTTCAAAATGTGATAGCAGGCGTTTCGCAGTTCCTGATCACTGACGAGTAGCGCATCGTCCATTACTTCCCGCATAATTTGCAAGGTCATTTCCGCAGAAGAACGAGTGGCGATTCCTTCGGCCCAGGTGTTGGCTGCTTCAATTGTCTGGGGAACGCCGGATTTCCAGGATTGATAGACTGCATCTGCACCGCTGGCCTGGACGCCGATTATTTGCGTTTCGGGGCGTAGATGTTTAGCAACGATTCCGGTTCCACAAACGCCACTTCCCAAACCGATCGGGACAACAATGAAATCGGGCTCAGCAAGTTGTTCGAAAATTTCTAAAGCCATCGAACCAACTCCTGCGATCAGTTTCGGTTCGTTGGCGGAATGGACATATAACCCACCAAGAGGAAGCAGTTCTGTTTCGAGATACTCTTTGGCAGCATCAAAATCCTTCCCCTGTTCGATCAGTTTCGCGCCGAGATTTCGGATGGCATCATTTTTATCAGGGTTGTTTCCCCGGGGAACAACAATTGTGCATTTGACACCAAACTGCCTGCAGGCAAAAGCGAGTGACTGCCCGTGATTGCCGGTCGAACAACCAAGAATTCCTCTCTCGCGTTCTTCCGCATTCAGCGAGCCAACATAATTCACGCCGCCCCGTACTTTGAAGGCTCCTACCGGTTGATGGTTTTCATGCTTCAGAAAAACCTGACACTCGGCGAGCTTCGACAATCCCGGCCATTCATAAAGAGCAGTCGGCTTAAGGACTTTATGCACAGCAGGCATAGCATTTTGAACATCATCAAAACAAACCGGTTGCATAAATACTCCTATTCTGTTGACAGACATTAAATGATTGAAACCGTTGAGACTCAAAATAAACTCATCCCTGAAATGCTTCGTCGTGTCAAGCCTGATTGAAGTTTTCTGGCTCTACCGGATTCTATGTGCAGCCGGTTTGAGTGATCGAAAATCGTTTTGCATCAAGCAATTACTGTCGAGCTTTACTACTTTTTTGGCTGAAGGCCTCTTTTACCATAGCCTGGGGCTCCTTTGGCTACATCGTTGCATTTCGTATTTAATGCATTGTCAAATCGGAAATCCGGAAACTGTCTGTATGCAATCCGCCTTACAATTAAGACCTGAAGATACAGTATTGAATGACCTGTTTCTGCACTCTCCCTTTGGAAAAATATTTCCATTATTATCACAAATACAGACTGGAAATTACTTGGCGAGCTGATCAATTCCAAGGTACAACATGGTTAGCTTTTCGTTCGAAGCAGTTCATTGGAAAAAACACTTTCAAAAACAACCGCTCTTTTGTGGTATCAGGAATATTTCGCATGACACTCCCCCTGCTTTCTGAAGAAGAAGTTGTCCGGTTCAGGCGGGATGGTTATTTGCTGGTTGAAGGATTACTCAACGAAGAAGAAGTTGAGTTATTGCAGAAGACCTGCCGTGCAGATAATGCCCTGCGGCAAGCGGCGATGGATGTCAAGGATGCTTCGGGGAAACGAACAAATCTCACATTATGGAATCATCCGGGCAACGACATTTACGGGATGATCGCTCGCAGTGAGCGGGTTGTGCATCGGATGCAGCAACTTCTCGATGATGAGGTTTATCATTATCACACGAAACTTTCCGCCAAAGAACCGAAAGTGGGCGGAGCCTGGGAATGGCATCAGGATTACGGCTACTGGTACAACAACGGCTGTTTGCTTCCGACAATGGCCAGCATGTTTCTGGCGATTGATGAAGCGACCAGAGAAAACGGTTGCCTGCAGGTGCTGCGTGGTTCGCATCGCATGGGGCGTATCAACCATAATTTTGTCGGTGAGCAAACCGGTGCAGATCTGGAACGTGTCGAACTGGCAAAAAAGCGTTTCGAACTCGAATACTGTGAAATGGCACCCGGTACCGGATTGTTTTTTCATGGCAACCTGCTGCACCGCTCCGATGCGAATCTCAGTGATAAACCTCGCTGGGGACTGATTCATTGTTATAACACGAAAACCAACGATCCACTTATTGAACATCATCATCCTGGATATACACCACTTGAAGTTGTTCCCGATTCCGCCATTCTTGAAATCGGTAAAATGCCCGCAGATGCGGAACAGAAGTTTCTGATTCAAAACGAAGATCGAACCAGCAGGACAGTTTCAGATTGAATTAAACCGGGATTATCTGATGAAGCAGACCGCAGCGGATTTCAATATTGACTATCTCCCGCACCAACCGGAAAACCGGAAGGTGCAGATTGGTTGTATCGGCTCTGGCTTTATCATGCGAGATTGCCAGATCCCCGCCTACCGTCTGGCTGGTTTGAATCCGGTTGCGGTTGCTTCTCGTAACGAAGCCAATGCTCGAGAAGTTGCCAAGCGGTTTCGGATGACTGCGTACTCGAGTTATTCACAATTGCTGAAAGATGAATCGATCAGTGTTATCGACATTGCCGTTCCTCCCGATATACAATTAGGTGTCATTCGAGATGTCGTGAAACATTCGCACATTCGGGGTGTGCTGGCTCAAAAACCGCTGGGTATGAATTACGCAGAAGCAGTTGAGATTGTCAATTTGTGTGAAGAGGCGGGAATTACGCTGGTGGTCAATCAGAACATGCGGTACGACCAGTCAATCCGTGCCTGCAAGTCGTTGTTGGATCAGAATATGTTGGGCGAGCCCGTATTCGCCACGATGGATATGCGAGCCATTCCTCACTGGATGCCCTGGCAACAGCGGCTCGGTTGGGTCACATTGCGTATTATGTCGATTCATCATATCGATGCGTTCCGCTTCTGGTTTGGAGATCCGGTTCGTATATTCGCCAGTTTTCGTTCCGATCCCCGAACGGAAAAAAAGTTTACTCACGCGGACGGCATTTGTACTTATATTCTGGAGTACGAAAACGGCTTGCGAGCCACAAGCTGGGATGATGTCTGGACCGGGCCTGCACTGGAAGGAGCAGAACCCGATATCGGAATCAACTGGCGAGTAGAAGGAACTGAAGGCCTGGCTAAAGGAACTCTCGGCTGGCCTTCGTATCCCAGAAAGACTCCGAGTACGCTCGATTTTACAACGACCCAAAAACCGGGGAGCTGGCACCAACCACGCTGGAAAGAAGCCTGGTTCCCGGATGCATTTGCAGGGCCGATGTGCGAACTTCTGATCAGTCTGGAAACTTCTCAGCCCGCCAACCTAAATGGACGCGACAACCTGAAAACGATGGCTCTGGTTGAAGCCTGCTACCTCTCCGCAAAAGAACATCGCGCTGTGGAACTGGCAGAAATTATCGAAGGATAATTTCGAACGTAACTATTCAGTGATGAGTGATTTTGCAGTAAGTCAGGTTGCCCGTAGGGTCCGCTACCCGCGGACCACCGCACGAAATAGGAGGATCCACTTCCCATCGTGGTCCGCGGGTAGCGGACCCTACGGGCAACCTGACTTACTGCAAAATCACTCATCACTGAATAGTTACGTTCGAAATTATCCTTCGATAATTTCTGCCAGTTCCACAGCGCGATGTTC
>WFOZ01000452.1 GCA_015487825.1 Planctomycetaceae bacterium | reverse complement strand
TATCAATCATGGCAATATTAGCCGGAGCAGGTGGGCCGACGGCAATTGCACTTTGGGCGAAAAACAAAGAAGATTGGCTCTCCCCACTCCTGCCGTTGCCTCACGGGGTGCCGAAGAAAGATGTTTATCGCGGGTGGCCCGACCACTTTTAGTGGTTGGGTGCCCTCAGGCACAAGATGGATGCGCCATGTGCGTTGTTTTAGGGCAGACTTTTGGTCAAACAAAGGGACTTGCCGGGATGGTTGAACGAAGCCCGTAGGGTGTGCTGTGCACACCAATAGTGATCCACAACTAATAATAACATAGCCATTATAGCATTCATTACCCTTCAGTCGTGGTACGCACAGCGTACCCTACCTGCTTATTATTTGAAATGTACGATTCCCATGGCAGAGCGGGTTGTCTGTTCTGTTTTTTGATCTCCCCAGCTTTGTACTTCAATCGCAGGGAGGAAACGGGTTAGTGAGACGGCGAAAGCATCGCCTGCGTTAAGTGGTGTATCGCCAAGCAGTTCTTTGAGCGGGATCGCGATTTCAACTCTCCAGTGAGATTTTTCTCCTTCGCAGGCGACATACCATTTGGGATCCCAGTTGATATCTCCTACGCAGCTGTCGCGTGTTAATCCACGCTGATCAACTTCAAACTGGTAGTAGGAATGGTAGTCGCGGTTAACATCCAGACAAATTTGCAGGCGATCAAACCCGGTGATTGAAGCGTCGTACTTTCTGGTGCTGTGCGACGGAAGATCGTCAGGCAAATCGGGATGGCGCGGGCAGCTGGCTGCGATGTAAAGATACTCCCTGTCGTAAGCAAGCAATACCATCGCGGTCAGAGGGTCGGCAGTTTTCTCTTTGTTATTTTGCAGACTGATTTCTTCCGCACTTTGCCAGCAATCATCGGAAAGCAGGCCATCCAGATAAGGCGGAATGCTTACCTGCTTGCAGGCCGTGTATCGCCCTGGCGGAACTCCCACGCCACTTCTCAAATAGAATTCACTGGCTGCAATCTGATGCAGCGACGAAGTTCCTTTTTCGGACATGAACTGCCGGTAAATGTCATCAGCAGCGCGCATGGCATTTCGTTGCCGAAAGAGCGCAGCCATCGGAAGCAATACTTCAGGACTGGCTGCAAGCTCTGGTGATGTTTTCTGGAGTTGCTCGAACGTTGAGATCGCCCGCTCCTGCCAGGTAATATTCCAGGATTGCTTATCCTGATTCGCTCCCTGACTGCGAGGAAGGTTGAGGTCTGAAGTCCCGATGGCAGGAGCAACTGTATCCGGAATTGCGTCCGGGTTTTCGCGGCTGGTCTGTAATATCTGATTGAAGTTACTGCGTGTTCGGTTTCGATCTACCGCTTGTTTTATCGATCCTGTTTTTCGAACACTCAATCGTTGCAGATTCATCTCCTGAGACGACCAGAGCTGGATCAGACGGACCGATGCGGTACTGCTTAACGGTTCTTGCGGGAACGATTCCAGAATCTGCATCAAAACGGTTTCGTAATAATCCCATTTTGTATTTCGCTGATATTGATCGGCGATTTCAAGTAATTGCATAACTGCCTGTCGAGGGGGAGCCCCGGAAATGACATCGTTCAATTGAGCAATCATCTGGCTCGCCTGCAATTCGTCGGAGAATTGCTTGCGTGTGTAAGCGGCATAGTTTCGCTGTTTTCTGGCGATTGATTCTCCCTGTTTTTGATCGGGATGCGACAGGATCAACAATCGGCGACGGGCATCGCTGCCGGGACCGAGAACGATCCCGGTGAACAGGTCTGCCAGAAGGAGTTTACCGGGCAGTGGCGTCACCTGCGAGATCGAAAAACTTTCAGAGAAGGGAAGTTTTTTGAAATCACCTTGCACCAGTTGATAAGCAGGCCCGGCAGCCATGCGAACCGATTGATTCAAGCCAGGCAGATACTGGTTGGTATCGAGAACAATGTCTCCCCCCTGCCCCGTGCGGCTACGTTCAAACAGGCGAGGAACCTGCCAGGGGGAAAGAAACGCATACTGTTTTTGGGCGACCATCCACGTTGGATCGCCTGCGGATCGCACAGCGTTATGCACGGCTTTGCGGAACAGTATTTGAGCCTGATTTTCAGATTCCGGCAAATCAATCACCACAACACTCGGACGATAACATCTTAAATCCCGCACCAGATGCGAGAGGACTATTTCAGAAAGCTGCCCGTCTGTTGCCGCATTCCAACGTTTGATAAGCAGGTTTTGATCGCCTGATAAGCCCGGCACATCAAGCGGTAATGCCCAGCCAATGCGACTGATGCTTCCGCCTGTCTGAGTAGTTGCCTGATGTTGCCGAAGATCGTCCGAAGCCAGATCGCGATCTTTGTTTTCCTGATCCTCTCTGCAATAATTGACTACTCCGACACGATAACCGTGATGCCCTCCATATCGGCTCGTTAAGCAATACGAACCGGCATTCATTCCGGTTGTGAATTGCAATAGCGCAAGTCTGCGGGATTGACGCATCATGTTTTTCCAACTGCGTCCTCCATCGGCAGTTTTCAAAATGATTCCGAATTCACAAGCTGCCCAGCCATTTTGTTGATTGGAAAAATGGAGTGCGTTGACCGGAATCGTAATTCCTGTTGGCGAATGGTTCCAGTTTTCCCCGTTGTCGTGAGAGTACCAGATGGCAGAACCGGGATGCCCCGCAATCCAGACAGAATCTTGATGAGCGGCTACTGTTCGGAAGTCGTACAACGTTGAAAGATCGGTAGGTAAATTACCTGATGGATCCTGCCAGCTGGCCCCGGCAGGAGAGTAGCGCACCAACCCGCCATCTCCGACCAACCAGCCGCGGGCAGAGTCGTCGATCGTTAAACCATGCACTCCCTTTAGTCCGAAGTTAAGCGACGTATCATCAATTAAACGTCTTCCACCAAGTAAAGCAACATGTCCACGGGAACCAGCGACCACGCCACTTGTTACGGAAGCGAAATCGCCACATCGCCAGTTATTTCGATGAGCAGATTCGACCACTTGCCAATTCTTCCCTCCATCAGCCGTTTGCCAAATTCCGGATGTTCCTTTTGTTGTTGATTCTCCACAAATGACACCCTGTTGAAAGTCGAAAAATTGAACATGAAAAATCGTTCCTACATCTTTCGGGGCTATCGTTTCCCAGTTTGCACCGCCATCTTTGGTGTGCAGAATAATGCCACGGGTTGTCAGAGCGTTCACACCAACCTGCCCGCCTGCAATCCAGCCAATGCGGTCTGTCAAAAAACAAACAGATCGCCAGTTGGATAAAACAGGCGATTCAAGAAAATTCCAGGTTGTTCCACCATCTTCCGTCTTGCGAATCGTTCCATGATCTCCCACTGCGTACCCGATTTCTGTGCCGATAAAGACCAGATCGTGTAGCGAAGCATCTTCCTGCATGTTTCGCAAATGCCTGGCAACATCTTGCTCCTGCTCAGAAAGATGGTCTCCGGAAATTGGCATTGTTTGTGAGAAAGCTGGAAGATGAAAGCAGCATCCAGCCATTAAAAGCAGGGCATAATGCACAATTTGTGAGCAATATCGCATAGGAAATCCTTTTCCAACGAATCAATATCTGGTGGCCGTAGAGTGCGTCGCGACGCACGCTGCAAAATTGTATCCAATTCGCGATCAGTTATATAACTCTCGGATCGCCTGCACTATTTTCTATTCCAGTAAATCAATATCTGGAGTGTTCATTACTTCTTCGTGTCCGCGAAGTTCGAGAACACTTCGTTTGAGGTAACGATGCCCTTCTTCAAAGCGGGGAAGTTCTGCCCGGAAGGCCTCATGTGTTTCTAAAATCAATTCGGGATGCTGTTCTCCATCAATGACGGCTCGTGTTAACGCCAGAAGTGCCGGCTCCATCTTTTCGCGAAGTTCTTCAGAAACATGCCGGGCTGCGTTACGAATTCCTTTGGTTAATCGAATCACATTTTTTCGATCTTTATCCCGTTCGCTTTCAGTCAATGGCTTAATAGCAGAAGCTGTTTTTTTATGAGCCAGTTGAGAGGGATCAACCAATCTGCCAAACGGACTGTTCTGCTGCTTTTTGCGATACTCCATTTCCTGAGTTTTTTTTAATCCGCGTTTTGCGGATTCCAACTCGGGATTGATCGTCAACGCTGTCTGATAGTGCGTTGTCGCCATCGCCGTATTTTTTTGATCCAGATAAACATTCGCGATATTTAAGTGAGCCTGTTCAAATTGCGGGTTCAATTTGATCGCTTCTTTGTAGGCGGAAATTGCGAGAGCGGAATCGCCTGCATGCCGATGAGCAATTCCCATATTGTAATAGGCATCGACTTTTTTCTTATCACGGTGAATCGCTTTGCGTAACGCCTCAAGTGCAAGGTCAGAACGCTTCATTCGATTGTAGACGGCTCCCAGATTTGTCAAAGGAGTTGCGTTCTGGGGATCGAGTTCTGCTGACTGAGCATAACACGCTGCCGCCTGCTCATAATGCCCCAGGCGAAAAGAACACATTCCCTGCATGTCCAGCAGGTCAATTTGCGTTCCATTCTCAGAGATGAGAGCCTCTATTACATTCATTGCCTCTTCAAACTGACCTTGCTTGATTAACTGCAACGCCTGCTGCTTCTGTTCTTCATAAGAACTCATTGCGATTGCTTCTCCTCAAACATCAATTTCCAGCGCGGCTGTTCTGCCACAACTAAAAAGAAACAATGAAACCTTCATCAATGATGCCCGCAAACCGCGGCACAAAATATTGAAAGGCTCAAAAACACTGCCCGTCCTTTAGATATCATACTCGTACCTTTGAGGTGGTGCAAAACGATTATGGCCTTTTGTTTTGTCTCAGAAATATATCCTTACTGGTTTGATTTACACCTCTTTGGCGGTAATCAGATCTTTACCAACCCACTTTCGTAACGATTCCGGAACAACAACGCTTCCATCGGCCTGCTGGTTATTTTCCAGAATGGCGATCATCGCTCGTGTGACAGCCACTGCGGTTCCGTTAAGAGTATGCACAAATTGTGTCCCTTTTTTTCCCGCTGTTCTGCATCGGGTTCCTAACCGGCGAGCCTGATAGTCGGTGCAGTTTGTGCAGCTTGTTACTTCGCCATAACCGCCTCGACCAGGCATCCAGGCTTCAAGGTCATATTTTCGGTAGGATGACCCGCCCATGTCTCCCGTGCAGATATCGAGCACTCGATAAGGCAGGCCGAGTCCCTGAAAGATATCTTCTTCAATCCTCAAAATCATCTGGTGATATTCATCGGAGGCTGTCACATCTGGAGCAGTGAAGCCGAACATTTCCACTTTTGTAAATTGATGCACGCGATAAATTCCGCGTGTTGCCCTGCCGTGCGCCCCGGCTTCTGTTCGGAAACAGTGAGAGATTCCAGCAATCTTCAGCGGTAACTTTTCTGCATCGATTACTTCATCTTTCATCATTCCGCCCAGTGTAATTTCTGCAGTCGCGACCAGCGAAAGATCCGAATTTTCAATCGAATAAATTTGTGTTTCGTCGCCTCGCGGAATGTATCCGATTCCTTCAAGCACTTCATCTCTGGCGACATCAGGCGTTGTCGTAATCGTGAAGCCTTCTGCGACCAGTTTTTCAACCGCATATTGCACCAAAGCGAGTTCCAGCAGAACCGCTTCATTTTTCAGGTAGTAAAAACCGTGTCCTGCAACTTTGCTTCCAGCTTCAAAATCGATCAGATCAAGGTGCTGGGAAATATCAACATGATCTTTCGGCTCGAAATCAAAACTCGGTTTTTCGCCAACTTCCCGAACCGTCACAGAATCTTCTTCCAACCGACCAACCGGTGATTCGGGATGTGTCATATTCGGGATTTGTGATTGCAGAGTATACAATTCCTCTTCTACCTGCTTTTGCTGCTCTTCTACCTTTGCAACCTCTGCTCGTAGTTCTTTCCCGCGTGCGATCAGCGCCGGCTTCTCCTCTGCAGAAGCTTTTGGGATTTTCCCGGAAGTTTCTTTCTGTTCTTTCCGTAACGCATCGCCCCGGGTGATGAATTCTCTTCGACGATCCCGTAAAGAAAGAATCGGGCTGATATCAACCTGCATTCCACGATTACGACAATTCTCCGCCACTTCATCCAAATGATCACATATGTATTGCAGATCGAGCATTCTATACTTCCGTTAATCGATTCTATTTTTTTGATAGCCAACAGTAGTGAGAGCCGAAACAGGCGAACTGTCCTGCAGACACCGGCATAGCTTCTCTGTTCGGGGGGATTATGGCACAGATTGCCTTACGTGTCACCACAGGCTTTTGCGATGTCTGATTCCGGTTCCTTAGCTGATGTATATGGCGTTCTGTACACTACCTGTTCCGGTAAGAGATTCACGTCGTCAACGCTCAGGACGAACCAACTGTGCCGGGCTTCTTTTGAGTTTATTGGAGGGTAACTATTCAGTGATGGGTGGCTAGGAACAAATTGTCGGAAATAGCGTGAACAATTGACGTACGGCTGGCAACAATTTGCCCTCAGATGTATTGAGATGTCCAATTCTGGGGGCAGATTGCGTGAAAGTCTGCTGGGTATTCATACTTTTCAAATAACAATCTGTCCCCAGTCACCTTCCCGCTGAATAGTTACATTGGAGGCTTCATTTCTGATATTTTCCAAATTCAATTGTCTCCGGCTACCCCGACAGGGTAAGATACTGCGGGTCTGTTTTTGAATATCAGGAAGGTATGCTGTGAGCGATAATCCCGTCAATGAGAATGCTGATTCCTCCGAGTCTCCGGAGCCTCGAAAAAACCGGGAAGACGAGACGATTGCTAACGAGCAAACAACCGACAATCAGGAAAATGCCAAATCTGATGAAATCCAGGAGGATCTTTCCGGAAAAGTCCTTGGTGAGTTCCGATTGCTCAGACGTCTTGGCAAAGGGGGAATGGCGAACGTTTACCTTGCCCAGCAGACAGCGTTAAACCGCCATGTGGCGATTAAAGTGATGAAGAAGGAACTCGTTGCGGACGCTGTTTACCTCGAACGATTCAAGACTGAAGCGATGGCTGCTGCCAATTTGAATCATGTCAACATTGTTCAGGTTTATACAATCGGTAGTGCAGATGGGTATCATTACATTGCTCAGGAGTATGTACAGGGAACGAACCTGAAAGATTTTATCTCCAGGCAGGGACCGCCACAAATTTCCGTTGCGCTTCACATTATGAGGCAGATTTCGTCTGCACTGCAAAAAGCAGGAGCAGCGGGCATTGTCCATCGGGATATCAAACCGGAAAACATTCTGATCACTCGAAAAGGAGTCGTCAAAATCGCCGATTTCGGCCTGGCTCGACTGACTTTGGGTGGAGATCAGATGAGTCTGACTCAGGAAGGTGTTACGATGGGGACACCTTTATATATGAGTCCCGAGCAGGTACAGGGGAAGAAAGTCGACCAGCGCAGTGACATCTATTCTTTCGGTGTGACCTGCTATCACCTGCTCGCTGGCAGGCCTCCTTTTCGGGGAGAGACTGCAATTGCGATCGCAATGAAGCATGTCAATTCGCAGCCAACTCCACTCTCCAAAAGGCGGCCTGATCTCCCCCCTATCGTTGCCAAGCTTATCCAGCGGATGATGGCGAAAGATCCAGATAAGCGTTATGCCGACGCAGGAGTATTGCTGTCGGAAATCAAACGGATCATGAAGGCTCTGCACGCCGGTCAGGACGAAATCAGTCTTTCCGCATTTGATGCAGTCACGGATGAAGTGAAAAAAACTCGGATGAAATTATCGGTTAACTGGAAACCGAAACAGTTTATTATTCTGGGCCTGCTTTTTTTAATTCTTGGAGCAGCCGCGGGGTACGCTGCCAGGCCCAAACTGGGGCCCGTTGAAAAAGCTCCTTTACACAATATTACAAAGCACGATGCCGCCCGGGAGCAATTCGCAGATGCAATGCTTCAGGGAACTAACGAAGATGCGTGGAAAGCAGTCATCGAATATCATCCTCTTTCTCAGGAGCGACGAAAAGCAGAAGAACGGCTGGCAATTTTATATCTGAATCAGGGGCGATTTGACGAAGCAAAAAAAATATTTGAGACTTTCATCGAGCAGAGAACATCTGGTGACAAAGATGATTTTGCTCCCAGAGGATTTGCCGGACGTGCAGTTATTGCAGCGATGAAGAAGGAATATACGACTTCAGACGTCATTCTAAATGATAATCTGAAAATTTTGTCGGAAATTGAGGGCCCGATGAAGCCACTTGTCCGTGAAACCATCCAGCAAAACAGTATCCACCTCACTCGGCCACTGGTCACAATCGACAAAATGTTCCCCGCGGTTAGCACCGATGAATAGTGCTATGTTCAAGCTGTGTATCGGCAACTTTTGTAGCGTTGAGGGAAAAAGGACAGTTTCCACCCTCAATGCAGGATAGAGATTTCGGCAGCGCATAGAAAAACCTCTGCAAGCAACTGAAAATCAATCGCCAGCAGAAGTATTCACTTAGCAAACAGCCGAAATCACCGAGGAGTTCTACTCAAACTCGACAAATGGGCTGATTCGACGCGCTTTGGCGAAGATTTCTTCTTTTTCGCTCTCGTTTTTGGCAGCACTGTAACGAACTCGCAACTTTTTCAGTTTGGCTCGTCTGATTCTTTTACGCGACAATTCGCGGGCACCTTCATCACGTGGCATAGTCTTCTCAATCAGTTATTTCTGTAATTCGTTTCATACCAACAGGTTAAGAGATATTGGGTAATTCCCGATTTTTCTCCTGTGTTGTTTCCTGCCTCTCAAGGCTTTCAATGTGTTGTGTAACGGTAATCAAAATCAGAAGTAAGGTCAAATGTCCTTGGCTGGTTCCAGCTTGATTCACTCAGAAAAGTCCTCTCCCCATACTTTCGACAAACCATTATTCTACCGCTCTGAAATAATTGTTTAACAGTGAGGAATAAAAGTTGTCCGTTGGTAAGCTGCATACGACTCCGATCCACTGGCTCGGCGGGATGATTGTTCGTCCTGTCGAGGCTGTCGGGGACTTTGTGCTTTTTGCGTGGCTGACACTCGGTTGGACGTTCAGCCGCTGGCCTCGTTCTTCGGTTATCTGGCCCAGTTTATATCAGGTGGGAGTCCTCAGCCTTCCGGTTGTCATTATTACCGGTGCATTTATCGGCATGGTACTCGCGGTCCAGTCTTACGATCAACTACGTGTGATGCATCTGGAATCACAACTTGGTGCAGTTGTTAATATGACACTTGTAAAAGAATTGGGGCCTGTTCTGGCCGCGACGATGTTGGCCGGTCGTGTTGGAAGTGCGATCGCAGCCGAGATAGGCACGATGCGGGTCACCGAACAAATCGATGCACTCGAAGCGCTCGGAGCCAACCCGGTGCAATATCTGGTTGTCCCGCGTTTTCTTGGCTGTGTTTTACTCATACCGCTGCTGACCATTGTTGCGGATGCAATTGGCATCTATGCCAGCTGGCTGTTTTCAACCACCGTGCTGGAAGTGAACAGTCATTATTACTGGCAGTATACGCATCAGTTCGTCACTTTATTTGATGTCTCTTCAGGAGTTTTCAAGTCGGTCTTTTTTGGGGCTGCGATTGCGTTGGTGGCCTGTCATCGCGGGTTTAATGCCCGTGCAGGAGCAGAAGGCGTAGGCACCGCAGCGACACAGACATTCGTTTATTCTTTTGTATTAATTCTGTTCCTCGATTTCCTTTTCGGAGTCCTCCTTTCGCAAATTTCCCAATGGATCTACAACTGATTGACCTGCCTGTGCGGAAATGATCGCCAAACCTGCAAAGGGAGTCGGGTATTTCAAAAGAATTGTTTTGAACCACGAATAGACACGAATGGACACAAATGAAATCATTCCATCAAACTTTCGGTTTTTCAGTTCATCGTAGGATGGCGTGCTTGCACCCATCTTCGCGTGCCGAGTTGCGTTCAATGAAAAATAGAGAGTCAATCTGTTATCATTGTGCCATTGATACACCGGCATGGGACTGATACGGCATTAGATTTATAAT
>WFOZ01000451.1 GCA_015487825.1 Planctomycetaceae bacterium | reverse complement strand
TCCGGAATGAGCATCCGGAATCCGTACCAGGGCAGCATTCCATGTTCGCTTTATCTCGGATGGATCAGACCAGTCACTTTGCGACATTTCCTGTGGATTGGTGAACTGTCTACTGCGATTATGAAAACCTTCAGCAAAAGCCGAACTACAAATAAGCGGTAAGGAAAAATAGAGAAACAGAAATAGCCTGTTGCGCAAGTTCATCAACAACTCCTGTAATGAGTCCACCGGTTACGTGGCGAATCGATTCTGGCAGCCGAGATCAAAATCTTATACGCATTCGCGTATTTATTTGCGCGTTGAATTTCTCCTAACCCCTTGCCAGTACAGAGCCACGATCGATAGCTTCGCGCAGTTTTTAATTGAGTTTGGTATTATATTATTAACAGTAGCGACAACACGCAAAGAAATTGACTGTGTATCGTACAAAAAAGACCTGCCATATTTCAGGCAGGTCTTTTTTCGTTTCCGATTCAAAAAACCAGACAGTCACTGGGGTACCTCGTATCAGGAACCTCCAGGAATATTATTAAACTGTGGAGGTTGTAAATTATTGGGTGGGGGATTTCCTCCACCTTGTGGTGCACTCACTTTTACGCCCACATCGTGCATCAGATGATGAATGATGGTTTCCATCTGCTGCTGTATTTGATCCTTTTCTGGGATGCCATCGTGGTGATGACGTTGGTGATCAGGACGCCAATGAGCAACAACGCCTTCTACATGATGAAACAAGTTGTCAAGTTTTTCCATTTCTCGTGCAATTTCTTCCCGGTGACCGTGGTGTTCTTCCTTGTGAATATACTTGGCGATTTCCAGAATCTCATACGCCTCACGGTAGGTATCATCGAAACCGGGATTCTTCGAATAGTTGGCATGGAGCTCCAAGCAGTAATCATTTGCAATTGTTTCGAGCCGATGTGCCAGTTCGTCAATGTGGGAAAATCCACCATATTCAATTCTTTGAGAGGGAGCATTTTGAACTCCGGAATTATAGTAATAGCCATTGTCTTGTGTGTAATACGTTCCTGCAAAGTTTCCGAAGCCGTAGAGTACATGCCGTGCGTTATGATGAACCCGAAAGTGATGCCTGCCACCGTGCCCAATTCCACCGTGTCCGATTCCGTGTCCGATTCCGTGTCCGATTCCGTGACCAATTCCATGTCCGATGCCACGATGACCACCACCGTGTCCGATGCCGCGATGACCACCTCCGTGCCCAATGCCACGATGACCACCTCCACGGTGACCATGTTGAGCCTGGAGGCTACTGCCAGCTACCAGCAATGCAAACGCTGGCAAGGCACAACAGAAAATAAGTTGACGTTTCATGGCAGTTCCCTGTTTCTTAATTAAAAATTTGTGAGGTACTCCGATACCTGTGTATATCACATCAGTATTAAGTTGCAGACATGATTACAACAATAAAGCCACAGATTTTTACATTTTTCAATAAACTGCGGCTTTGAATAATTCAGACACTTATGTCCTTAGAAATCGAAATGTCCCGAACGATGTGTGTCATAATGACCAGGCGCGTAGTCGAGGTGATAACCGTGTCGTTGCAGGGATGGACCGTGGTAATCGTAGTGGCTTGTGTTGTGATAAACCGGGGTCCTGTGATAGACATTGTGACCACCATAGTAGCTATTGCTATGGGTTCCCCCCCAGCTGTATCGATTGTGGCTTAGGTGGCTACTGTACCCGCGATTGAAACCGTGTCCGCGATGCCCGCCGTAACCATGATGACCGCCATGCCTGCTTCCCGCTTCTACCTGAGTCGCTCCAACAAAAACCATTCCTAAAACAGCCGCTGTGCAGATGATGATATTTCTCATTTTTTTCTCCAATTTGTTTCCTGTTTGTCGTTTTGAGTTACTCACTCGCCACTCTGCTAAGCGGAAAAGATTACAATCGGGGGACATTAAAACGGAGAAATTTACAATTTTCATCAATTTCAGCCAAAAAGTGCTTTATTTACAGGTTCTGGTGAATCTGGAAACCTCTGATTGCTTCAAAAATAGAAATTTCCAGGAAATCAGAGGGAACAAGCTCGAAAAGAGTCGGCTAATTCCATGTAATGAGGATTTCCAGTTTTATTACGGATAATTACCCCAATGGTTGATGCTGAAAAGTTCACACTTCTGGAAGTTGCAGAAGCAAAACTTCCCACGATTTTTGCGTTCTCTCTCCCCGAACTGGAGCAATGGTGCATGGAGCATGAGATTAAAAAGTATCGGGCGGGCCAGATTTATCGCTGGCTTTATCCGATGCGTGCCCAGTCGTGGGACGAGATGACTGATTTACCACTCGATTTGCGGGAAAAACTGGCTGCTTCGTTCTCGTTTTTCATCAGCGAAGTGGAATCACATCAAATCGCCAGTGATCGGACTGAAAAACTGCTGCTAAAACTGCACGATCGTGAGTTCGTGGAATGTGTGGTGATGCGGGAGCCGAATCGAACTACGATTTGTATCAGTACGCAAGTTGGTTGTGCGATGGGTTGCGTTTTTTGTGCCAGCGGGTTGCCAGGGCTGACACGAAATTTAACAACTGCAGAAATACTCGAGCAAATGACTCGATTAGATCGCCTGCTCGATGAACAGGAGAAGATCACCAATATCGTTGTGATGGGAATTGGTGAGCCGCTGGCCAATTTGGATAATCTGCTTCCCGCACTGGAACGGCTACACGAAGGAAAGACGTTCAACTTTGGGAGCAGGCGGATTACGATTTCTACAGTTGGCCTGCCCGCAAAAATCAGGCAGTTAGCTCGTATCGGGAAACGGTACAGCCTGGCTGTATCGTTACATGCTCCGAATGATAAGCTGCGGAGCGAAATTGTGCCGGTCAACAGGAATATCGGCATTCAGGAAATTCTGGAAGCGACCGAATATTATTTTGAACAGACAGGCAGGAGAGTTACGTATGAATATGTTTTGTTGAGTGGCATCAACGATTCTCCGGCAGAAGCCAGGCAATTGGCGACTTTGCTGAAAAATCGTCACTCACATGTGAACCTGATCCCGATGAATGCGATCTCTCTATTAGATATCGGCGGCTCCTCACAGGAAACGGCTCGGACCTTTTCACATATTCTGAATGATGCGGGGATTGTCACAACGATCCGCAAACGAAAAGGAGCCGATATCGATGCTGCCTGCGGGCAACTTCGCTTGCCTAAAGTTCGCGAAAAGATAAAAGGGTAGAGTTTGTCGCGATCTACCTGCTTTAAGAGTATAATGAACCGGATGGCTCAGACGTGAGTATCTGAGTTGCAAAGCAGCAGGAAGCAGGGATTACGCTATTCATATTACATGAGCAGAATCCCACGGTGATGCGTGCATTGGAATTCTATAATTGTTGGAGCCATTTGTATTAAAAGGACATCTGACAAGCCTCCTGTGGCTGGGTCAACCGGCTATGAGAAACGATTTCGAGGAACCTGGAAACGGATTCGAATTGAAACGAATCGAAAGAAAAAGATGACAGAAACTGGAAATATAAACGTGGTAACAC
>WFOZ01000450.1 GCA_015487825.1 Planctomycetaceae bacterium | reverse complement strand
GCCTTAAATAGAACCTGGCGCTGTCCAGCTAACCTGCAAAATTCCAGAATATCCTGCCGCTTTCGAGCGACATTTCACTGGTTAAGAGTCTGGGAAGACGACACTCTGTACGGTCAGATCTATCTGGGATGATAGAGTATATTCGGGGAATAGAAAGAGGGGAGAGTTTGAACATGAGGAAAAACTACTGGATTTCGACCTGCTTGAAGTGTCCTGAGTGATTCGGTAACTTGTGTGCAAACATTTTCTCTATTAACTCAACGAGGCCACCAGTTATTCAGATGAAGTGCAGACATTTTTGTCTTCTTTTCATGAATTGGGGATTTTTGAATTCATAGAGCTTGTAAATAAGTCATTTAACGTGGGCCATAATAAACAGTGAAGGCTCGTTTCGATTACTATTTAGATTGATTTCGAACGAAAATCAGAGGAAAACATGTACAAAGTAACCTTGATTCCTGGAGACGGTGTTGGTCCTGAAATTGCTGAAGCAACCCGTATGTGTATCGATGCAACCGGGGTAAAAATTGATTGGGATCACCAGGAATGTGGGATCGAAGTGATCGAAGCTGAAGGTGGTGTTCCGGGGCGAGTGATGGATTCGATTCGGGCCAATCAGGTCGCTTTGAAAGCACCTATTACAACTCCGATCGGAAAAGGTTTCCGCAGTATTAATGTTTTTCTTCGACAGGAACTTGGTCTGTATGCCTGCGTGCGGCCCTGTAAGTCTTTTCGTGGGATGGATACCCGCTACGCGGATGCGAATGTTGATTTGGTTCTCGTTCGTGAAAATACCGAAGATTTATATGCAGGTGTTGAATTTGAAGCCGGGGCAGAAAAAACGGCTCAGTTGATCAATACAATTAACGAGATGGCAGATGGAAAAGGGATTAAATCTTCCGACCAGACAACAGGGGTCAGTATTAAGCCGATCAGCAGGGAAGGGACTCGCACGATCGCAAATTACGCTTTCGATTACGCAGTTCGAACTAAACGCAGTTCGGTTACTTCGGTCTGCAAGGCAAATATCATGAAGTACACTGATGGCTTGTGGTACGATGAATCACGAGCTGTGGCCCTAGCTTACGGTGCAAAATTTGAGTGGGAAGATCTTGCCAAGGGAGTTAATCCTTCAGCAGAATTAGTTGGCAATGTGGCAGATGGAAGCGGCATTACTTACATGGAACGCCTGATCGATAACATGTGCATGCAGTTGGTGATCAAACCGGATTTGTACGATGTTATTCTGACAGAAAACCTTTACGGCGACATTTTAAGCGATTTGTGTGCAGGTCTCATCGGTGGACTCGGCGTTGCTCCAGGAGCGAATATCGGTCCGGATGTTGCTATTTTCGAAGCGACACACGGTTCTGCCCCGAAATATAAAGGGCAGAATAAAGTAAATCCGACCGCGTTGATTCTTTCCGGTAAAATGATGCTAGAACATCTGGGCGAATTCGAAGCAGCCCGGAAACTGGATCAGGCGGTGACAGACGTCATCGCAGAGGGAAAAGATGTCACCTACGATCTGAAAAAAGATCGCAACGATCCCACAGCAGTCGGCACCAAAGAAATGGCGGAAGCAATTTGCAAAAAGATGCAATGATTGAAGGTTCGTAATAATGACACCTCAGGGCAGGTGGTGAGCATATTGCGAACGGTTTACGGGGATTTCGACACCACGATATATAATGCGAGGGGCCGCAATGGCGGCCCCTGCGTCGATGTGGGGTATGATATAACTCAGGCCAGAACCGGGAGTTCTGTCACTTTCCCCTTTTTCTTTTTCCGTTTGGTACTCGCGGGGAACAGGGCTTCGGTATATTCTGCGATCTGTTCCGGGGTTTCGAACAGTTGGTCGTAACAGCCGTCGCCATCGTATTCACAGTTATCTGTTGAGTAGTCTCTGCAAATTTGCGGGCGGATATCATAAATTCCGCACAAATTGTCGTCCCTCAATTTGCTGCACCGGGTATGTACCATCAGGTACCAGTCGCCATCGTCCACGAACATGGAAACCTGTTCATGGAGCATGTACCAGCGAATATTTTCCAGTTCTTCGCGAGTATCGGGCGTTTCGATCGGCAACGCAAAATAATTACAGCACTTGGCCGGGCAGAAATCGCAGAGGCATTCGCCCGATTTCAGTTCTTCACGTTTTTTCATCATCTCAGAATCAGTCCATTTTGATGTTTTTTGGGGGCTGGCAGATGGTTGTTTTACATCAGAGAGAGGCAAGTCACAATCGATGGCATCGATATTTTCGGAAAACTGCCCGGTAAGAATGTTTCTCGTTCAGGAATTGAAACCGGAATTTCCGGAGTAATCCCCACGAACTACCCTGCTTTCAAGTTGACCAGGCATTTTCCCCTTCCGTATCATGCAGTAAGATGCTGACATAATAGATGAGGCTGTAAACTTATCTGCCGGGATGGGCAGAGTCCGTTTAGCCGATTCATTATGACGATCAGTTTTTTGAGTTAATCGCGAATAACAAAAAGTGACATTTGTGGCTACGGTTACCGAAATTCAGCCGTACCGGGAGTAACGAGATATGCATCTGACGGGAAAAATTTTCGCCTTTTTTACCTTATGTCTGGCTGTTGGTGCTGTCGTCATGACGGCTAAGGTTCTCGACAAGCAGAATGAATGGAATAAAAAAGTTGAAGACGCTCGCACGAGTTATCAGAAGGTCGTTGCTGAAGTTCCCGATGCCCGCTCGCAGGTGGATCAGCTGAAAGGGGAGTTGTCACGCCAGCGTCTTGACTGGGGTAGGCATTGGGACGATGTTGTTACGCAAATTAACGATGTCGACCGAGGCATTCTCAATATTGAAATTGGCAGAAATAACAATATCGGGCGCAATACAGATTCTGAAACAGCCTACCCTACGCTTTACGCCTTTCAGCCTGAAGGGGATGGGATGGTTTATGTTGGGGCGTTCCGAGTTGTCACCATGGATGCAACGCGAGCAGCCGTCCAGTTGACTCGTCCTCCACGACCCGGTGAGACAAGTACATGGAAACCTGGGAAATGGCGATTTCGTGATGGTTTTCCGGCAGCTAAGGAAGGGAAAATTGGAGATCTGCTGATCGACTTGACAGTGCTTGAAGAGAGAGTCAAAAGTAGACGTTTGAACCTGGCTATTCAGGAGAAAAGTGTAATAAAAGCACAGAATTTGCTTGATCAACGTCTCAAAGAACTCAACGGCAATCCCGATTTGTCACCAGAGGATGGAGAAGTTTACCGGAAGGGATTGGTTGAGTCGCTACGTATTGCTCAGGATAAACGAGACGAAGCACTCGCAGAAGTGCAAAAACTGAGAGAACAGCTTCACACGCTTTATGGCAGGTTCAAAGGCTTGCTTGCTGAAAATGAGCAACTCGAAACCAGGCTACAGCCTGCTACGAAGACCGGGCAACTTGAAACGAATGTAAAAAACTGATTCTCTCAGTTAGTACATCCATCCGTGCGGTGGACTCCCGGTCTCCTTGGTTGGTGAGTGGGCTTCCATGGAGCGGCTTTGTAAGCGTGTATCCAGCGCTGTATAGCTGGTTTGCTTCCTGAATACAGGCTCTTAGTATTACTAACGGTAAAAGTTTGCGAACGG